>CBFHPA010000003.1:0-80016 GCA_965657565.1 Oceaniferula sp. | reverse complement strand
ATATTCGTGATCGACTCGCCCTACTTGGCCGTAATGGGTTGATAGGAGTACTCTTGGTGTTGGTGTCGCTGATGCTGTTCCTCAACTTGCGTTTAGCATTTTGGGTTGCCATTGGTATTCCCGTCTCCTTGGCAGGAGCGCTTACATTTTTCCCCACGCCAGGACTTGATCTATCCATTAATGTTATTTCTGCATTTGGTTTTCTTATCGTTCTGGGTGTTGTTGTTGATGATGCCATTGTCATTGGTGAATCGATTTATTCTGAGAAAGAAAAAGATGCTCACGCTGAAGAGGGCGATGGCCCTATCAGGACAACAGTAAGGGGCGTGAGTAAAGTTGTGACGCCAGCTACTTTTGGCGTTATCACCACTATTGCGGCGTTCTTGCCACTGACACAGGTTAGCGGAAGAATGGGTAATGTCTTCGGCCAAATTGCAACAGCTGTGATTCTCTGTCTGATTTTTTCACTCATTGAGTCTAAACTCATATTGCCGTCCCACTTGGCACATTTGAATGTTCATAAAAAGCCAAGCAATGCTGTTACTAAGACATGGGCACGTTTTCAAAAAGCGGTGGCAAACCGTTTGAAATGGCTCATTGATACGGTCTACAGGCCGTTAATACGATTTGTCATTGCATGGCGTTATGCCACGGTAGGAGCCTTCGTAGCTGTGTTCATCGTGGTTGTAGGGCTGTTCCCTTCCGGCCAATTACGCTTCGTCTTTTTTCCAAATATTTACCGAGATAATGCAGCCGTTTTATTGGAGCTTGAGCAGGGTCAGTCTGTGGAATATTTGCATGCCAATGCAGAGCGAATCGCCGCTATTGCCTATGAACTCGGTGAAAAGTATGAAGATAAATACGGTCAGAATCCTTTTGTTGAGGTGCAGATTTCAAGTAAGACAAATGATAAGGCGGCCGTTGCCGCAGAACTCACAAGATCTACCACTCGCCCGTTTTTACCGACAGGGGATATTATTAAGGATTGGCGCGAAGAGATAGGGGACGTGGCTGGAGCGCGTTCGCTATCGGTAGCAGCCAGAGCAGGCCCCCCGGGTGGTGATTTAAAAGTAAACCTGGAAAGTGAAGACTTAGAAGAGCTCAGGATGGCTGCGGTTGAGCTCAAAGATGTGCTATCTACCTATAGCGGCGTCTACGACACGCTCGATACTTTTGACTCGGGCAAGCCAGAAATTGTTTATTCGATAACGCCTGAGGGTGAGGCTGCCGGTTTTACCAAGCGGGACTTGGCTGTTAATGTTCGTGACGCTTTTTATGGGCGTGAGGCTCAGCGTGTGCAGCGCGGGCGTGATGAGGTGCGTGTTATGGTGCGATATCCCATAGAACAAAGAGAATCTCTGGAATCACTGCGCAATATGCGTATTCGTAAAGATGATGGCACTATTGTCCCATTCGGGATAGTGGCTGACGCTCGCTACTCTGAATCCCTAGCCTCTATCAAGCGCTACGATAGCAAGCGTGTTGTCACCGTAGAAGCCACAGTCGATAAGGCCAAGACATCATCGGGTGAAATTACCAGTCGCTTAGAGAAGGAGTTTTTTCCGCAGATGATGGCTGAGTATCCAAGTATCTCAATCACGCAACGTGGTGAAATAGAGCAGAGAAAAAAATCATTAAACTCACTGATCAAAGGATTCTTATTCTCCATCGTTTTCATCTATATATTGATTGCGATTCCTCTGAAAAGTTATGCTAAGCCGCTTATCATCATGTCGGTTATTCCCTTTGGGATTATTGGGGCGCTGTTGGGGCATTATCTCATGGGGCTACCAGTATCTATACTGTCTGTGTTTGGTATTTTGGCTCTCTCCGGAGTGGTTGTTAACGACTCGCTTGTGCTTGTGTGCCGCACCAATGACTTGCGTGATGAGGGAATGAGTTTGTTTGATTGTTGCTCTCAGGCTGGAGTGGATCGTTTTCGGGCGATCTTGTTGACTTCATTGACAACTTTTCTTGGTCTCGCACCCTTACTGTTGGAGACGGAGGTTCAAGCCCAGTTCCTCAAACCGATGGCTGCATCGCTGGCGTTTGGCATTTTGTTCTCTACTCTGATAACTTTGGTTTTACTACCAGTGCTTATGGTTATCGGTAAAGAGATCAAAGATAAGCTGAGAGATGTTTATGATATTCCTTATCGCGACTAATGGCCTGAGTTATCAGTAAGTTCGTAGATCTTTCCGGAGAGTGAGATGATGAGAAGGTTACCGTTATGATCCTCTGCAAATGATGAAATTTGGTTGATTGGGCCATGTTTGGTCTTGAGTTGCTCTGTCCAGTCCGTGAAATTGGATGTTTTACCATCGTTTACTTCGATCGACCAGATTCGAGGATTGGCGTAATCTGCAAAAAAATACTTTCCTTGAAGACTCTCAATGGGCCCACGATAGACATAACCTCCGGTTACAGATAGACCCTCATTGGATTTGTTACCATGTTTGTAAACATAGACTGGGTCAACACAGCCAACAGGTCGGTCACCACCCACATTGTTTTTAGGAGTTGCTTGTGTGCCTTCTCGAAGTCGCCAGCCAAAGTTGGCTCCTTTGCCCTCACCCGATGCTAGAAAGTTTACTTCTTCCCAATGATTCTGACCAACATCGGCAATGTAAAAATCCTTTGTTTTTCGATCCCAAGAACAGCGCCAAGGATTACGCAAACCATAAGCATAAATCTCTGGCTTGGCACCAGCTTTGCCCGTGAAAGGGTTGTCCTTAGGTATGCTGTAACCCTTTGCACCTGAGACATCAATACGAAGGATTTTGCCGAGATGAGTGCTTAGGTCTTGACCGTGATTTTTTGGGTCGTTGCCAGCACCGCCATCGCCAGTAGCAATGTAGAGGTAGCCATCCGGTCCAAATCCGATCCAGCCGCCGTTGTGATTGCGTGCACTTTGCTTGATGCTCATGATTAGCTCGCGACTTGCTGGGTCACACAGCATCATGCTTGGTCCGTGTGCTGTGTATCGACAAATCTCTGAGTCTCCTAACTTGTTGGTGTAGTATACGTACAGCTTACCTGATTGAAGATAGTCAGCGCTGAATGCGAATCCGAGCAAACCTTGCTCATTCATTTTGATTTTAATGAGTTTGCAAATATCGAGGAAATTAGATTTTTCTCCAGTTTGTCTATTCCAGGTGATTATTTTACCATCTTTTTCGACTATCCATAAATGTTGGGTGATTCCCTCAGGGCATGCCGCCCATACAGGCTGATTAAACCCTCCAGCAAGTAGCTTTGATTCTACTTTACCAAATACTGCAGACGAAAGGAAGATGAAGAGGATAATATACTGAAATTTCATCGTGATTTATTTACCGATGAGAGTAGCAAATGAAAAGTATCAAAATGACCTAATCTTGTGGTTCAGATGCTGCTATGAATTGAGGTATTGCTGAAGGTCCTCACGCAGTGTGTGTCGCGCTCGGAAAAGTTGACTTTTGATCGCTGAGACTGAGAGGTTCAGTATTTTGCCTATTTCATCGTAGGGCATGTTTTCATAGCGCCTTAGAATAACAGCCATCCTTTGTTTTTTTGGCAGTCTGTTTATTGCTTGGTCTATGGCTAGGCGTAACTCTTGTTGAAGTATATCACGATCTGGTGCTGCTGTCTGATGATCTTGTGTTTGTAGGTGAAAGTCGTCCTCGCGCTCTTCGATAGAGTATTGTTTTTTGCGGCTTTTGCGGCGGCTTTCGTTAAATACAAGATTGCGTGTGATGGTGAAGAGGAATGTAGTAAATTTAGCCTTTGGTTTGTAACGTGGGGCACTTTTCCAGAGACGAATAAAGACTTGTTGTGCGATGTCTTCGGCATCTGAGGGATTGCCAAGCATTTTAGAAACTGTGCCTATGATCGATGATTGATGGCGCTCAATGAGTTCTTCGAATGCCTGTTCATCTCCTAATCCAACCTTTAGCATGAGTGCGATATCATGCTTGTTTTCAGTCACTTCAACATCTCTGCTAGAGGTGTTAATTTCATTGACTGAGGAGGATTCATGCATGGACATAGGATGAACTAGATCTGAAATCAGTCTATGATTGTTTGGTTTGCATGACGCGTCTTCCATCAGTGATCTAGAGTCAGAGCATTAAACCATCGAAATCATTGCTGGTTGCACAAATTTTCACTCTTCCACAAGAGGGATGCAAGGTGCTTCTTGATTTTGTCGGTTCAGAGGTGCGAGAATCAAAGCTTTTCATGAATACTGCGATTTGCTAATTAATTTGGTATGGGTAAGACGGGTAATGCAGGCAACAATGGGGCAGGGCCTGCTGGATCAGCTAAGAGCGGTTGCGTTTCATTTTCAGCATGGTTTTTTCTGTTTGTTGCGATGCTTTACATGGGCACACATGTTTATTTTCTATGGCAACCCTCAAACGACACTGGTAAAATCAATACTCATGTGATGAATGCCGAATTCATGGGCGTTAAAATATTCCCTGCTACAAAAACATATTCCATCGATGAAATTGACGGTAGGTCTGATCTGAATGCAGCCAAATCGACAAAGCCGCTATTACTCAGGCAGCGACTTGCACTTGCCATCGAGCGCAACTATCCCGTCACATTCCGAGAGGAGGAAATTAATATGTGGCTGTCTAATCGCATCAAAATGATACAAGGAGGTAAGTTGGCTCCTTATGTTGAAATTAAGGGTTTATGGGTTAACCTTAAAGAGGATGAAATTGAGCTCGTCATCGAGCGCAGTTTGCCATGGGCAAGTTCACATGTAACTACCTTGTTTATGGGTTTCGAGCGCACTAGATCAGGGTATAGTATTTCAAGGCATTCATGCCACATTGGGCAGCTGAAATTACCAAGTGGCTTCGCTTATTTGTTGCTGCCAGCATATCAAAATATAGCCGAGGAGCTCTCTAGTGAGCTTCAGCCTTATTATGATCAGAAGATTTATGATGTGCGTGTTCAGGAAGGAAAGATTACCATTGATCCGAGGCGGGTTGAGCACAGACTTTAATGATGAAAAACTGCGTATTGGCTCAACCAACGAACGGAGCAATGGCTAGATGCCATGTTTTGCTGTGCTCACTGGGAATCACTGCGCTTAACTTGTGTCTTTGCAATCATGTCTTTGCTGCTGAGGATTCGAACACAAAGACTAATGGAGCCCCCGCAGTTGTGAAAAGTGTGCAGACCACTCAATTTGGTAACATTCTTGTCACAGGTGGCAATCAACAGAAGCGCGGCGGAATTGCCTCGCTGGCTAATCTTTTACGGGTCCAATTAAATAAATCGTGCGGGCAGCCAGACCGTAAAATGAAGCTGCCCCTCATTATTAAGCTGCACGGCGCCGCAGGTGATGAAAAAGTAGAACGCACCATTGTAAGTAAAATTGTGAACTTGCAAGGACAACATCAGTTGCTTTTGCACATTCATATGGCCAATGGGGTGGATCAGTATTTATTGAGATACCATTTGATGGAGCTACTTCTTTACGAGAGAGGCCTGGCTAATAATCAATTCGTCGATGAGGGAGAGAGGCTTAATATCAAGCCTTGGCTCATTACAGGAATGCTTGAGGCTATTGATATACGAAGTGCTGATTCTGATCGAAGGATCTATCAATCAGGTATCGATTTCTTATCTCTCTTATCTTTAGAAAAAGTTTTTAACGCAAATGAAAATCAATGGCGTGAGTTGATTGGGCAGGAGCCAACTGCTTTTCGTGCAATTTCAGGAGCTATTGTGAATTCTCTGTTACGTCAGCCAGGGGGTAAATCAGGGATGTCAGCTTATCTCGCTGATTTTGCTACCTTTGCAGGTGAATATGAAAATTTATTACGTCAGCATTTTCCAGGAATGAATAAATCGAGCAGTAGTCTGGGCAAGTGGGTAAATCTCGAGCTACTGGAGCTCAGCACTGCGCGCATCACACAGGTGCATTCTATTTTGGAAACTGAATCTAGGTTGGATAACATATTAAAATTGCACTACCACGATGATGATGGCGCTGCCCAGAGTGTTGGAATAAATGCTTATCATGTCATCCTTGATTTAAGCTCCAATCGTCGATTTGACGCCGTGCTTGCCGCTCGTGCTGAGTTGGAGAGGCTCAGCTACCGCTGTTTCCCGACATATCGGCCAATATTGAATGAATATGAGCTTATTTTGCGGGAGTTTTCGGAAGGAAGTTCTAAGAATGCCGAGCCGCGTCTTGCCAAACTGATGGATGTTAGGATGAGAATGAAGACGGCGGCGCTACGCACACGAGACTATTTGGATTGGTATTACATTACCCAGTCTCGTGATCTGAGCGGTGATTTTGATAAATACCGTGATCTAAGCAAAGCCATACAAAAAGAACAAGGTCGTCCGGCCAGTAATGATACTACTGGCAATTATCTGGACCATTTCCAGAAGATATATGGATCCAATTACTAAATCCAACTTCTATGGGTTACCGGTTTGGCTGATAAATGATGCGGTAGTCTAGATAGTATTGCTCGAGTGCTGCCACAACCGCATCTGCATATTCTTGGAATATTGATTTGCGTTCTATTCCATCAACTAATTTCGTCCCTTCATAGTCACCTAGTTGAATATGAGTATGAACTTGTTCATTATTCATGACGTAGGGTTCGAGGAAGATTACGGGGCACTGGTATAGACGGTTTGCGAGAAGGTTGCGTAGCCATAGCCCTGCTACATCATCAACTTGGCGAGCACGGTGGCTGGCATCAATATACTCATACGCGGGAAGTTTGGTTGCCGTACTGAGTGATCGTGCCATGTAGACACCCAGTGATTTTTCCTCTTCATGGCTACGTTGAAGAATTTTTATGAGCATTTCAAAACGTTGATCATCCTGCGCTAGTTCAGCTCGTGTCAGTGCGCCGTGCAACAAGACATGATAGTGGTTTTTGTCAGTCAAAGATGGATTGGTTGGCTCATCCCACGCCTCAGCATTGAAATGCAGACACAAGACCAAATCAGGATTAAAAGCGAGATTGACGCGGCGCGCTCGTTCGCGAATTTCACCAGTACGGTAGAAAAGTTTGTTTTGAAAGGCGCGGATCGTATTCTCATCTGTGATGCCTTGTGAGGCTGCCTTTGCGCGTGCGACTTCGAGGTAGTCGTCAGGGCGCTTGGGGTTGACAGGCTTATTGGAGCCGCGAATAAGGTAAACTTTAGCGCCGAGCTTGATCAGCTGCTCTTTGATGATTTTACCCGTCAATAAGGTCATGTCGCCTTCTTTTACAGGAGGGTTATCTCCAATTTGAAACCAGCGCGCCTCGATTTTGGCATGGTCGCCACCGATATGTCCTGGGTCGATAGCAATGTGAACACCAGCTAACGGCTTATCTTTCGTGCCGGGAGGTAGCTCTCCAACACTGTTCCAATTCCTATTCGGGGAAGCCTCGCTGATGACACTGGCAAAATTAAGCCGGTATGTAGCTCCGGGCACGCTGGTATCCGTGCGAATGATTGCGTGATCTGGGTAAATGGTAATGAAGCGCTTCCAAGAATTATCGGTGGTATACACATCAGTCAATAAATAGAGGAAATCGTCATGCGTGATCGTGTCTTGCCACAGATCTAGTGTTGTCCAATTTGGTTGTTGTCCAAGGTCGGCTAAACCGCTTTCGAGTCCCTCAGTAATGATGGGTTTTTTGCCACTTTCTTCCAGTTCAGCAGCCACATTTGGTTTTTGACGTATTTCCAATAGAATAATGTAACCGCCAGCCGCAAGCAGCAGTAATAGGAGCAGTGCAATAATAGGATAAAGTTTTCTGCCGTGATTAGGAGTCGTCATCGTGGATATTAAAAATTTAAGATTGAGCCTTAAGGGTTGGCTGATCTGAGACAGTGTGATTGACTGTGTTTGTGATTCGTATTTTGTTTCTGGGAGATATTGTTGGCGAGCCGGGCCGTAAAGCAGTGATTAGTCGCTTACCCTCTCTTAAATGCGAGAAGGAAATCGATTTTATAATCGCAAATGGAGAAAATTCAGCAGCGGGTAGGGGGATCACGCCTAAAATATCCATTGATTTATTGCGTTGTGGTGTTGCGGTGTTGACGTCAGGAGATCATATATGGGATCAGAAGGAAATAGTCGATTATCTTCCCACAGAACCGAGGCTTCTACGTCCGATTAATTATTCTGAGGGCACTCCAGGGAATGGGAGTGTGGTATTAGAGACAAAGAAAGGAAAGGTCGGAGTTATAAATGGTCAAGGGCGCACTTTTATGAACCCGCCGCTTGAAAATCCTTTTATTGCAATTGAAACAGAAGCGATACGTCTTCGTGAGCAGGAGGGGGTTATGGTTATTTTTGTAGATTTTCATGCTGAGACAACCAGTGAATCGATTGCGATGGGCTATCACCTAGATGGTAAAGTATCTGCTGTCGCGGGTACGCATACTCATGTGCAAACTGCCGATGAGCGTATTTTGGAACATGGAACTGCACATATTACTGATGCGGGCATGTGTGGACCTGAAAGATCGGTGCTGGGTCGCAGTGTTGAATCTGTTGTGTGGAGATTTAAAACAGGTATGCCGACACGATTTCCAGTTGCTAAAGGTCAAGTTCGGCTTTGTGGCTTGATAGTCGATGTTGATGAAAGAACAGGGGAAGCTCACGCCGTTGAGCGTTACAATGAATTGCTGCCCCTAGGAAGCTAGTGGAGGAATCTTCAGTGCGTTGCTGAAGCCTATTAGCGCATTCTTTTTAGGACTTAAGATCAGTCTTTGTGGGAACGAAGCGAACAAAAAGGAAGCACGTGTTCTTATCCATGCCACTGCCCATATATATGGTTACCCCATCATCGCTTTCCCATACGTGTGATATCATCATCTTATGCTGACCAAATGAGCTCGGGTCAGGGTAGGGGGCTTCTTGTTTAGGCTTATGGTAGACTTTAGCAAACAAGGCTCCTGCGTCACTCCATGCCTGCTTAAGATCTGTTTTGTATCGATCTGCATTGAGACTCTCTGACCTTAAGGTGATTTCAATAAGTCGGTCATGCTGATCCCAGTTGAAATAGAGTTGGCATACCAAACCCGATATTTTGGCTTTGCATTTATAAATGCCATTTAGGCCGGTTCGAGCAATATAAGTGTTGTCGATGGTTTGCTCAACCAATGGACTTTCGCTCAGTTTGCGAGTGATTGTTTCACGGCTATCGCCGAATTGAAGATCGCCATACACACCCGCGTTAATGGGGAGGGCGAGAAGTAACCAAGTAAGAAAAGGTAGACGCCTCATAGAAGTTTGTTTTTCAGGCTGTCAGTGACCATTTTCGGGTTTGCTTTACCCTTGGAGGCTTTCATTACCTGCCCTGTGAGGAAATTGAGAAGTTTTTCGTTTCCTGCTTGGATCTCTGTGACCTTATCGGGGTTGGCGGAAATAACTTCATCAATGATGGATTCGATAGCTCCAGTATCCGCCGGCTCGAAACCCATTGCTTTGGCTTGATCCGCAGGTTGGATATCTGGGTTCTCCCATAATTCGGCAAATACCTCTCTAGCTTGATTGTTGGAGATGGTGCCTGCGTCGACGAGCTTAACGAGTTCGAGAATGTGTTCTGCAGGAAGAGGGCAATTGGTGATGCTGATGTTGCCATCATTGAGCTTTGCCAGAACACTATTGGTGATCCAGTTAGCGACTTTTTTTCCCAGCTTTTTGTCTGTAGCCGCAGCTTCAAAATAGTCTGCTAGTTGTTGGTCGCTGGTGAGAACTCCAGCATCATAGGGGCTCAATGCGAAATCTTGTTCAAATCGTTCGCGCTTGTGGTGTGGCAACTCCGGCACGTGAGCACGCATTTTTTCCACCAGCTTCGCTGTCTTGATCGGCAGGAGGTCGGGCTCTGGGAAATAGCGATAGTCATGAGCGTCTTCTTTCGTGCGCATCATTTGAGTTTCTTCCACATCAGAGTCCCAGCGACGGGTTGATTGGATTTGGGCGATACCAGCATCGAGTTCTTCAGCTTGTCGTTCTATTTCGTAATGGAGCGAATTTCGTACTGCTGAGATTGAGTTGAGGTTTTTCAGCTCTACTTTTTCTCCCAGTTCTACTTGCCCGTGTGGGCGCAGGGATACATTCACATCACAGCGCATTTGGCCTTTTTCCATATCAGCATCTGAAATGCCACCGTAGACAAGGATTTGCTGAAGTGATTTGAGGTAGGCGTATGCTTGCTCGGGAGTCTCAATATCTGGGTCGGATACGATCTCCATGAGAGGTGTGCCAGCTCGGTTAAAATCAATGGTCGAGTTGTTGCTATGGTGAGTTGATTTTGCGACGTCTTCCTCGAGGTGGATACGAGTCAGCTTTACAAGTTTCCCTGGGGTGGGGATATTGCTTTGTATTTCTTTAGGGTAAGCCAGATCGTAGAGTGGCACTCCGCCACCGATGCAGAGAGGTAGGTCGAATTGGGTTAGCTGATAGTTTTTAGGCATATCAGGATAAAAGTAGTTTTTGCGGTCCCACTTTGAGATTTTTGGTGTGCTGCAATCCAACATCATTCCCGCTAAGATTGTTTGCTCAATGGCGTGACGGTTGAGCACTGGCAAGGCACCAGGTAAGCCGAGACAAACTGGGCATACATTACTGTTGGGCTCGTCTCCAAAACTTGTTGCGCAGTTGCAAAACATTTTACTGTTCGACTTAATCTGGCAGTGAACTTCAAGTCCAATAGTGACGATATAATCTGAAATGGGCATAATTATAAAATGGGTATATTGCGAACCCGCAAAAAAACTATGCGCAATAGTGCCTTAACTTCAACGTTTGAATGATCCAGATTGCTTAAATCCGCCGATTAATGGTATGATTTCTGGATAATGTATCGGGCTTAGTGGGCTTACTGACAAAATTCATCGAATTGGACTGGATTTCAATGAGCCCTGTGCAATATTCAACTCGAAATCGCTATTGATTAATGATGAATCAATAGAATTATGCACAACTAAGATACCTAAAAATAATGAAGCTCAAAACACTCCTCGTAGCAACAAGCGCTTGCCTTTTATCCATACATGTCCAAGCAGACGAAGCCGCGGGCAAAATGGCCTACATGACATGTAGTGCCTGTCACAACGCTGACGGCCAAGGTCTTCCGTTGGGTGACAAAAAAATGGCCCCTTCACTCGTTGGTTCAAAGATTGTAAATGGTGATCCATCGATATTAGCCCTAGTAATCCTCAAAGGCATTCAAAAGGAAGGCGTTGAGTATATGGGCATGATGGCAGCCCTCGAATTGGCATATCCTGATGATCAAAAATTAGCCGACGTAATGACCTACGTGCGTCAGTCTTTCGGAAACACGGCTGATGCAGTCACAAAAGAAGACGCTGCGAAGTATCGTGCCCAATGGCAGGATGTGAACGTGCCAGTATCACGCGCAAAGCTTGCTGAGTTACTAGCTGCTGAATAATTTGCTATATCTGAAATAAATACTAGCTGTCATTTCCTGAGCAGTGCGCTGTTTTAGCAAGTGGCTCATAAAAAAAGAGTATCTCATGCTGAGATACTCTTTTTTGGTTTGAGGTATTTTCAATAACTCTGCGATTTAGAATGTGTAAAAGAGGTCGAGGGTCAAGCGACTCTCGGTGATATTATCATCTTCACTAGTGAGTGGTAATTCGTAGGCGAGTCCCAGATCAAGTTGGCCGGTAAGGCGACTACGAAAACCAAGGGCGATAGTTGCATAGTCAGCGCCATCGCTATTTGCAGCACCCCAATTGAGCAGATCTGCGCCTTCGAACTCAGCGACCGCGGGAACAGCACCGCCTGCCTGGTCTGGATAGCGCGATGCTCCATCACCGTCGTCTAGGACGCGAAAGTAGTTGATTTCAAGGAGCGGGATAAACCATCGATTGAGCTCATAACTAACATGGGCACTGACCCAGGCGTTGGTGGAAAAAGCACTGTCGAAGGGGATCTGACATCCCAAGGAGCTTGAGAATTGCCACTGATCAACAAGTTTCAGATTCTGTAGCGATAGATTAATGGACCCGTCGCCTTCGCCCTGAAAAATCTCCTCGTCGCCCAAGGGAAGTTCTAAAATAGCAGAACCTGACATGGCGTATTGGCTCTCTGGTGAGAAGATGAAGGCATACTTCACACCGGCTGCGATATTGGCAAAGCCTTCTTCAGCGGTGAAGGTGTTGTCTGGATTGAAATCAACGTAACCGTCCTTAAGTCCAATAATTGAAAACCTCTCGTTGATCGCGTATTCGAAGCCCAGTGCGTAGAGGTTGAGGTCGCCGCCCATACCGCGTTTTCCCACTACTGTATTAATATTAGATGGAAACTTGTGATGCATGTAGATGGCGTGCAATGCAGTGCGTGGCACAGCCAAGTCAAAAAGGGTCGGGTTAGAGATAGGCCGGCGGGCGTTCTCAAATCCATTTTTGGTGGGCGAGGCGCTGGATGGTTCCAGGTCTATGCTCATGGGGCCTGCAAGAGCTGATGAGGCGATCATGATTGCAGTGGCGGATGTTGTTATTAGTTTCTTCTTCATATCATTAGTTTGTCTGTTTGTGTCGATAATGTAGGGCATGCATGAATGCCATTACATTATTTCAGTGATTTGGCATATACAACTCAGCGCAATATGCAAGTGATGCTATTGGATGAAAATCTAGGCACTCAGTGAAGAGCGAATGAACTGCCAACCATTAAGCAGTTCAGAGAATGAAGGGCGAAGATTCTAGATCTGTAAGTAGTTGAAGAAAATCCTTATCAGAGAGAGCAGCACCAACAGATTGAGAAGAATAAAGCTTATTTACTTGTTGTGATGTAGTAGCTTGTTTGACTTCTTGTTGGTGGGCAATTTTAAGGAAAGTGGAGTGATTGAGCAGGGCTTTGAGCTCTGGAGTTTTGAGCATCTTGGTTCTTGAGGGAGCGTGATGATAGAGTATTAATATTTTACAGAGCGTTATCTTGCCGGATGTATAAAATGGATCTTTTTTCAGATGCCATGCGCCATAGGTACTTGTGTCGACTATGTTTTTTACTTTGATCAACATGGGTATTGACAGTTGCTTGATGCTGACCTGCTCTGAGGATTCGGCATGATTGCCATCAATGGATAGTTGAAATTGCTCAAGCTCTGCGATCGAACCACCAAAGCGAATAGCTGATAATAGTAGCCATATAGTTACAATTCCGCGGCAGACGGTAATCAGCGCAGCGGGCATTCCAAAGCCAAGGCGGCGACCTGTTTTTGTTGTGTTGAAAGGGTCAATGATGAAACTACAGAGATACTGGCTCACGCCGTAGATGATTAAGCCGAATGCAAAGCTCACGAACCATGGCAGCCAAGTTGGTGACTTTGATGCTGGTAAGTCAACAAGCTCAAGGGCATTACCATGTGCCCAATATCCAGCATACGAGGCGGCAATTAGACATGAAATACCCAGAAGTATTCGGAAAAACCCTTTAAAGAAGCCAATAACAGCAAATAAAAGTAGAACAAAACAGACAGCACCAGCTGCACCAAAGTCGTAAATATCCATCACTTGCCTTTACGATGTGCCACACTGAGCTTTGTGCTGCAGCGCGTGATCGCACAAAACCAAACTAGTCATGGCCTCAACAATGGGTACAGCACGCGGCAATACACACGCATCGTGACGACCTCTGCCTTTGAGCTCGGTATCCTCACTTTCGGTCGTTACCGTTTTTTGTTCCTTCATAATGGTAGCCGTTGGCTTGAAGGCAGTGCGGAAAATAATATTTTCACCATTGCTGATACCACCTTGAACGCCCCCGGAGTGGTTGGTTGCTGTTCGTATGGTCTCACCCTCCATGTAGAAGGCATCGTTGTGCTCAGCGCCTGTCAATTCAGTCCCGCCGAATCCGGAGCCAATTTCAAATCCCTTGGTGGCTGGGATGCTTAGCATAGCTTGTGCGAGTGAGGCTTCAAGTTTGCCAAAAACAGGATTACCTAATCCTACTGGAGCATTGCGCACTACGCATTCGACAATGCCGCCCACGGAGTTGCCGGCAGACCTCGTTTCCTTGATGAGCTCAATCATTGGCTCCACTACCTTTGGGTCACCTGTTCTTACCATGTTTGATTCAATGGTCTCTGAGGTGACAGCGGCAGCATCAACATCTGCCTTGATATCTTTGATGGAGTCAACCCATGCGAGAATTTCAATACGAGGGAAGAGGTTTTCTAATATTTTTTTTGCAACAGCGGCAGCTGCTACACGCCCGATTGTCTCGCGCGCCGATGCTCTTCCACCACCGTGCCATGCTCGCGTTCCATACTTGGCGTCGTAGGTAAAATCTGCGTGAGATGGGCGGTATTTATCCTTCATCTCGTTGTAGGATGAAGGACGCTGATCCTTGTTCCTGACAAGAATGGCAATTGGGGTGCCCAAAGTTTGTCCTTCAAAAACTCCGGATAGAATTTCGCAGGTGTCGCTCTCCTTGCGAGGTGTTACGATTTCGCTTTGACCAGGCCGGCGCCGATCTAATTCAATTTGAATTTCTTCTTCGCTGATAGGAATACATGGTGGGCAGCCGTCGATGACGACACCAACGCCGCCACCATGAGATTCACCCCATGTCGAAATACGAAATAAATGACCAAAGCTATTAGACATATCTGACATCAATCAAGCAGGTTTACGCGATCTTTCAATGAGCGATTTTTGCGTGGCCATAAAAAATTTACCGTGATGAAGGCAGCTTGAAAGAGTGTGATGTGCTATTCTGGGTTTTTTCCATTGGCGAAGTTTGGTTTTAGCGTCAATAATTACACATGTTCGGCACCTATGCTAAAGTAGTTACAGTATTATTTATGACTGTGCTCATTAGAGACGGTTTTTGCGAGCCTGCCTCCAATGAGGCTGACTCTGAGGTGAAGCAGGCTGTGAGGCCTTTTGATATGTCCAGCGTCGTTCATCCGCGTGTTGCAAAAATGGGCCCGCCAAAAATGATGCCGTCGATGAATGGTGTGTGTATGAGCATCACCAGTCCTTCAGCAAAGGTGCGCCAACACGTGAAGCAAGGTTTTGCTCTCGTTCATGCCCAGTGGAACTTTGAAGCATACCGCCATTTTGCGACTGCCCTGACCATCGACCCTGAGTGTTTGATGGCGTATGCTGGTGTTACTTTGGCATTGATTCAGCCCTTCAATGAGTATGCAGATTGTCGTCGTGCTGCTGTCATGAAGATGCTGGACATTTGTGATGCAGATCAGGTGGCAATAGAGCAGGGGGCAGCAGCAAGATTTCCGACTTCAGAAAAAGGCTTTTCTAGAGGCATTGCAGCACTCGTGTCGCAAAAACCACAAATTGCTGCGGAGATTTTTCTACAGGTGGCAAAGGACGAGCCTAATTGTATACAGGCAAAGTTGATAGCCTTGTTTCTCAACCGTGGGGGTTATAATGTGGCGGATGAACCATCACAAAAGCGACTGGATGCGTTAAGAGAGGCTCAGCTCATGATGGACCTTCATCCCGACAATTGGACGGTGATGGGTTTCTGGCTTATGTTCAACGCTGATGCCCCGTTTAGTGTGGTCGACATCAAAAAAGAAATCCTTCCTCATGCACGCTACTTGGCAAAGAATTGTCCTAATGTGCCGACTTGGCAGCATGCTCTCGGGCATTTCGAGTGGCGGGCAGGTAATTATTTGTTAGCTGAGCGAGCTTTCAAGCGCGCTACCAAGATATATGAGACATGGATGCAGGATCAGGGTGTTGAGCTTAATGACTGTGAGGGGTATGCCAAAGCCCAATGCTATCTGGCGAATACGCTGTTTCAGAGAGATGACTTTGCTGGTGCGATGAAGGTTGCAATGAAGCTACGTGCATTGCAGCCAGACTCTTCACGTCCTAGGTCAGCTGGGAACCAAATTATTCTGTGGCGAGCTTATCATTTGCCAGCGCGTCTCTACATCGCCACTGATAATGATGCTGGCTTGTCATTAGCTCTTGATTCCTTACCTTCAAAAGATGAAATCAAAAACTTTGCGAAGCACCCTAAATTTCCGTCCCTAGCGGGTGTCTATATCGAGGCTCTGGCGGCTTATATAGGAGGTCGTATAGCGGTCAGTGAGCAGATGTATGATGAAGCTACTGAAATCAGGAACATCACATTAAGAGGCCACATCAAAAAACTAGCACGGGTGGTTAATGGTGCCATGATGTCTGCTGATTTCACCCATTATTTCAATGCTGGCAGCAGCTTAGCGGTTTATGACATGGAGCTTGCAGGGTTGACTGCGGCGGCTAGTGATGAGGGGGCAAGATCAACAGCACTGAATCATTTTATGTCGGCCAGAGACAAACAGGGTGTTCCATCACTCATGATGCCGCCCTTGGTGTTGACCGCGATGGAGAATCGAATAGGAGACTATTACTTTACTACTGGTAGGCATGCTAACGCATACGAGGCCTATTATCAGGGTTTAAAGAGGTATCCGCACAACATGGCATCCTTAGTAGGTATTCAGCAGTCGCTGATGAATCTTGGCCAGACCGAAGAAGCTGACCGGGTTGGTCGGCATATAGAGCTGGTTAGGAAAAAGACTCGTTAGTTGTGTTGCTAAATCGCATCAAGACTGGCTTTGCTGACACCTCTTAACTCCATGATCCTGATGATGGTGGACTCGATAAGGTTGTTGGGGCATGAAGCGCCTGCTGTAACTCCGATAATGACTGGTTTGTCAGTAGATAAAATATCCTGATAGCTACTCTCAATCTCTTTATGATGATCAATGTCGTAGTGAATGACTGTTTCCAGAGATTGAATGCACTTTGCATTTCTTATGAAAAATGTGGGGAGGTTTTTCTCGCCAATTTCAGCAAGGTGAGTGGTGTTTGAGCTATTGTATCCACCCACCACCAGTAACACGTCCATGGGCTTCTGTTCGACTTTTTCCAGCATGTTAAACAGCGCATTTTGCCGCTCTTGAGTGGCGCCGCATATGGTATCAAACACGTGATAGTTCTCGGTGTTGCCATCACGATCAAGAATGGCTTGTTTGAATTTTTCCTGCAGCGCTTCGGTTTCGCTTTGTAGCATCGTGGTCTGATTAGCTACTCCCACACGAGCAAGGTGCATGTCAGGATCAAAGCCTTTCGAATGGGCATCAGCAAATTTTTCCATGAAGGCATCCTTGCTTCCACCGCTGCGAATGTAGTCGCAGACATATTCAGCATCAGCAAGTGTGAGGATAATGAGGTATTGCCCGTTATTGTCTTTGCCCAGAGCTCTGGATGCCGTGGCACGGGTTTCCTCGTGACCAGCTTTGCCATGGATGATGGAGGTCACTTCATTTTTCGCGTAATCGCGAACACGTCGCCAGACTTTCATTACGTCGCCACAAGTTGTATCAACAACGTGACACCCTATTTCAGCCAGCCTATCCATGAAGCTGGTGGGGGCACCAAAAGCAGGCACTATTACTACATCCTCATCCGTAAGGGCATCGTATTCTTGGCTCATTTTCTTCCATGGAAGCGAGATGATACCCATGTCACTGAGCTGCTTATTTACCTCAGGGTTGTGAATGATTTCACCAATAAGAAATATGCGTTGGTCGGGAAAGACTTTGCGGGTGGCGTATGCTAGATCAATTGCGCGCTCGACCCCGTAGCAGAAGCCAAATTGTTTAGCTAAACGAATGCTGGTATTGCCGACGGTGATTTCTCCACCATGTGATTTGATTTTTTCGACAATCGAGGATCTGTAGTGTTGTTCTACTTGCTCTTGAACGAGGGCCATCACATCTGGGCGACGTACGTTTACACGTTTTCTTTTTTTGGACGCATCTTTGGAGTCGTTGGGCATAGGATTGGTGGTGAAATGGTTTGGCTAGAGTGCTTGTATGTAAATAAATCAAAAATGAAGCCAAACGCACGACCTATTTTTGGCATGATTTCTTAAAGGGCAATCCAAGTATGTAAAACATGAAGCCGCCGATGCAGATCATTATGAGTATGTAGAAGGGCCATGAAGGCATCAGATCCATAAGACTGGCCTCCGCGGGTTTGTGCATTAGAAAGCCGAAGTTGGTGTTTAGAGCCATATTAGCAAAGAATGCAATTACAGCGTAAATGAGAAGCCACACAAAGCATCTTTGCCACGCTCCTGGGCGTGGTCTCCAGCCCAGGCCAAGGGGGAGCAGCAGGGCGGTGATAACGACCACGCCATGTTGCAGGAAAAATGCGACAAAAACGGGATGCGGGAAATCGAATGCTAAGTTAGGCGTCAGCAGGCCTTGAAGTGTGCCGGCTAAGCCCCAAAAATATGAAAGTTCACACAAAAACGGCCGTCTTGTGATGAGGGCAAAGCCACACAGTAAAGCAGCGATATCACAAAGGTGAAGAGGTATCACCGCATCAAGGCTGATAGCTCCACCAACTGATTCCCATGCCGCTTGGTTGATAGGATAAACGGCGAAACAGCAGAAGGTGAGTAGTGCCACCGCGGACTTTGCATGCGGTGAGTGCGCGCCTTTGCGACAGCGTAAAATGAGCAACACACTGATTGCCGCGAGGCATATTAATGCCCCCGTATGACCTATGCCGTAGAGTTGGAATGCTGCGAGCATGTATCTAATTAGACCTATTTGGGCTCCGGTGGAACTGTAAACTTGTCAGCGTGGCATGAGGGCAGTTGAATACAGCCAGATGGCAGCGACAATTCAGAGTACAATGATACGAGCTTCGGCCGGCAGCGGTAAGACGTTTCAGCTGGCCAATCGCTTTCTGGCTCTGTTGATCCTTGGAGAAAGACCAGAAAAAATAATAGCCCTTACCTTCACTCGCAAAGCGGCAGGTGAATTCACCGGCCGCATCATGACAAGGTTGGCAGAGGGAGCGTCCAGCGAGGATAAGGCTGGTGAGCTTGCGCTGAAGTTGAAAGAGGTGATTTTGGGCACCGATAACATTCCTGCACTTGTGAAAGGGGACGCAGCGGTTCTTCCACAAATGGATGCAGCGTTTTTCCAACAAAAATTGGCGGAGCTTATCGAAGTGCTGGATCGCTTGGCACTATCTACACTCGACAGTTATTTTGTTCGTATTGTGCGAAATTTTTATCTTGAGCTGGGTCTGAGTGGTTTTGAATTGATGGAAGATGCGGTTATATCTGCTGAGCGAATGGCAGTGATGAAGGTTATTTTTTCACACCGACAAACCCGAAAGCAAGAGCGAGATAGCTTCATCCAATCATTCAAGCAGGCCACATGGGGGGAGCAGGAGAACCGCTTGTGCAAGACCCTAGAGGAATTTATCCAAATGCATCAGAATCGTTGGCTTGCTAATCCTGTAGCCAATTGCTGGGGCAGTGATGAGGGGCTCTGGCAAGATGGGTGTCCATATCCTGCTGGTAATATCAAAGAACTTGCTCGGGAGTTGCGGCAATTGATGGGGAAGCCGCACACACCTCATGCGACTTATATGAAAGGTTGGCTTAAGGTGTGCGACTTGCTGGAGCAGTATCAGCCTGGGGTGCCATTTACCATGAATACCCAATTAAAGCGTGCCCTTCCATTGTGGGACCAATATCAGCGAGGCGGTACTATTGAGGAGAAAAACAAATATGAGATATCCTCTGAAATAGGTACTGTGATGACAAATCTACTGGGTAGCTACATTCGTAGCGAAATTGAAATAAAGATGCAGCGCACCCAGGGGCTCTATGCTCTGGTTTCGGGATATGAAGAGCGCTACCGAGAACATGTGCGAGACAGGGGGAAGCTTTGTTTTTCTGATCTTACTATGCTACTAGCGGGTGAGGGGGCGATGAAAATATGGGATGGAGACGATCGGAATCTGATCGATTTTCGTCTCGATGCTAAATACGACCATTGGTTATTGGATGAATTTCAAGATACATCTCGGCCGCAGTGGCAGGCGGTGCATAATTTGATTGATGAGATCATGCAGGATGCTGAGGGGCGACGTTCAGTATTCATTGTCGGTGATGGTAAGCAAAGTATCTACGGGTGGCGAGGTGGAGAGCCTAGGCTGTTTAACGATCTTAAAAAATATTATGGGGACCGGCTTGCAGATTGGGATATGGATCTTTCGTTTCGATCGACCCAGCCAGTTCTTGATCTTGCCAACAATGTTTGTGATCTCTCCGATCCTAAATGGCAGGGGATCTTTCCTCCTGCAGCGGTTGACCGATGGCAATTTCATGAGCATGCACCGCACAAGGATGGTGAAGGTCACTCCATGGTAGTTGAGACAGATGTGGACTTGGCAACTACATCCTCTGAGGAGCGAACCGAGGCGCGATATCGTTGTGTGGCTGCGCTAGTCAATAAAGTGAAGCCTCTGGAGCGGGGAATGAGTTGTGCGATTTTAGTTAGTAAGAACTCGCAAGTCACAGAAATTGTTCGCTATCTGCGTGAGCAGCTTCATGGCATGCCTGTGGCATCTGAGTCGGAGGCACTTTTGTCTGACGGACCTATCGGGTCGGTTCTTCTTGATTTGTTTCGCTGGTTAAGGAACCCCAATCACGCATTTGGCCACGCGCATGTATGCAGTAGCCCACTGGGTCCGATGTTGGTTGATTTGTCTGGTAGCGATGATGAGCAGAAACAATGGCAGTGGCTTACCGATGCATTAGCTCAGAAGGGAGTCCAACATCTTATCAGTGACATTACATCAAGGTTGCGGAGCTCCGTGACGATTTCTGATTATGGAAATTCACGTCTTGATGAGATCCAAGCTGCAGCAGCTGATTTTTCCACCAGAGGAGGAAACTTAAATGATTGGGTGCAGTTATTAGAAAGCCGACCTGTCAAAGAGGCAGCTCATGATGGAATGATTCAAGTGATGACGATTCATAAATGCAAGGGTCTTGGTTTTGATGTGGTTATCCTCCCGGAGTTGGGGCTTGCTGATAAATTTACGAGTATGAAGCGTGTGGACACCCTCGAGCGTAAGGGTGACCTTGGTGCTGTTGAATATGTGATAAAAAAACCAACGCAGGAAATATGCGAGGCGGACAAAGATCTTTCCGAGATGGTTGATGCTTGGGCTGAGGATCAGTGCTACGAGAGGTTTTGTAACCTTTATGTAGCTCTGACACGTGCCAAAAAAGCCACTTACTGTATCCTCGATCCAGTGAAGGCTAATTGGCATCCCGAAGCTAAATATGGTGATTGGATCAGAGAGGCAACGGCAGGGTCGCAAGAACATGATCTGGAAATTGAACAAGAGAAATGTAAGGTTCTTTATCAGTCGGGTGATTGGCTGAAATGTGATCATAATAAGCCAGATGATGTCGAGCTAACTGAGGAGGGAGTGTCGCTTCGTCGACCATCTGCTCGCATGAGTCGTAAGTTGGCCAGTGAGGCCAAGGTATATCAGGCAGGTGATCTGCTACGCCAAAGTAAGGGTGCGCATTTTGGAGATTTGGTTCACAGACAATTTGAGTGCATTACTTGGCTTGATGACTTGCCCGAGATGTCAGATAGAAAGCATTCACAAGTGGTAGCGGAATGCTTGCAAGTATCAGAAATACGGCAGCACTTTGTCCGGCCGGAGAGTGAGTGCCAACTGTTAAGAGAGCAGCCAATAGAGACTCAGGATGATAATCGTTGGGTTAGTGGTGTCATTGATCGTGCCGTGATCATGATGGATGATGGTAAGCCTAGTTCTGTAGCGATCATTGATTTTAAAACGGATGAGAAAGAGACCGAGGAGGCGCTCAAGCATAAGTATCAATCGCAGCTCCATGCATACAGCAATGCAATGCATCGCATTACCGGTGTGCCCAAAGCAAAAATTAAATGCTACCTGCTATCAACTTCGCTCAAGCAGATGATCTCCATAGACTGAGTCTACTGCACCCTAAGAAGAGAATGCTATAAGGGCGCAGGTGATAATGCAGCCTGTCATTATTAGCGCGCTTGCACACAGCCAATACCAACCTCGTTTTGTGCCGCGGCATGCCCACAGACCCACGATAAATCCAAAGATCATGCCTGAAAGATGAGCCGTGTTGGCAATGGGCATCATGCCCCCCCACGATAATGCGAAACAGAAGGCCTGCCAGATGAGGAGCCAGCGCAGGCTGGTGCCGCTAAAGCCCTCGAGGAAGCCGGTGTAACGAGGCCATGCAGCCCACATAAAGCCTCCCATGGCGTAGATGACTCCTGAGAAGCCAATACCAGGTCCGCCAATGACTAGCTGCAACGTTGAGCTAATGAAAGCAGCAGAAATAAAGAATGCGACGGTTTTGACGCTTCCTAAGCCACGTTCCATAAGAGGTCCAAGCCTTAACAGCCAAAGCATATTGAAGACAATGTGCCATAGGTCAATGTGGACACAAGCTGATGCGATGAGGCCCCACCAGCGACCTTCGCAAAGGTCTTGATACGTTGTGTAGCCAAGAAAATGAGCGAGCTTATAACTAGCAATACTTCCAGCGCCGTCTTTATTGACTATGAAGTAGACAAGCGTGCACCATAGAATGACGGAATATGTGACCACGGGCAATAAGCCTTCGAAGCGTTCATACAATCTGGAGTTGTAGCGTGATCCTGCATCCTCTGGGTCATTGGGAGGAAAGGGGAAGCGCGATGTGAAAGACATGATCGAGTAATTAAGTGGGAGAGGTAGCTTTTAGGCGATTGTAGTGAGCCAAGGATTATGTGCCTCTGATAAATATCGCTTGATACACAATAATGAAGGTTTAATATCAAAAACATGAGCAAGATCATTTATGTATTGTCCCTCGCGGCATTCCTTCCCTTATTTTCATGTGCAGAGAATACTGAATCTGCGAGAAGGCCTGTTGGTCCTGAGTCGGATGAGAGTTATATGCCTTGGAATCGGCCTACTGGGCCTGAGGGCGCTGGTGCACTTAGCATTCTTGATCAGCGCTAGAGGCACTGGTCAAATTATCGGTGATAGGGTTCACCACGCTGGATAGTCGCCACGCGGTAGAGCTGCTCCATAAGAACAAGTAGTGCAAGCTCGTGCTGCATGGTCAGGGGAGACAGCGCCCATACCATATCAGCTTCTTCGCGTAATGCTTGTGTGTGGCCATCAGATGCCCCAATGAGGTAGCTGGCACGTTTTACTCCACTCATTTCCCATTTTTGTAAACGCGATGTCATTGATGCGGTTGTTAAGCTCTCGCCACGTTCATCGAGGATGATTCGCAAGGTGCCTTTGCTCGCTGAATGGAGTCGGTCAGATACATCTTCGCTGCTACCGTCTTTGATGTGCTTGAGCTCGTAGGTGCCGTAGCGAGAGAGTCGTTTCAAATACTCAGCGACACCAGTTTTGGCGTAAGCTAATGCTGGTTTCCCTGCAGCGATGATTTGATGTTTCATACTCAGTGTGAGTCCAGCTGCAGGCTAGACGTAGTCATCGCAATTGAGCGAGCCAGAGTTAAACAATGCGCTCAAGTAGCCATGCCAGTAGCTCGTTTATGTGAACCCTTTCCTGAGCCATGCTGTCTCGATGGCGTATTGTCACGGTGTTGGTCAAGTCTTCACCGTTATCACCTTGCTCGCCCAGGGTTTCGAAGTCGATTGCCACACAGAACGGGGTGCCGACCTCGTCCTGGCGACGGTAGCGTCGCCCGATGGCTGCAGCTTCATCATAAAATACGTTCATGTGCGACTGGAGAAGATTTTTCACTTCTTTTGCCTTGGCTACGAGTTCTGGTTTGTTCTTCAGAAGGGGCAATATAGCCACTTTGATAGGGGCGATACATGGCTTGAGGCGCATCACTTTGCGGATATCTTTCTTGCCACCTTCTTTGGTGAGGTCTTCTTCATCGTAAGCCTCGCATAGTATGGCTAGTAATGTGCGGTCACAACCAGCAGACGGCTCGACCACGTGTGGGATGAATTTCTCTTTGGTCTCAGGGTTGAAATATTCTAGTGTTTTACTGGAGTGCTCTTGATGCTTGCTGATGTCGTAATCAGTACGGTAAGCGACCCCCTCTAGTTCTTGTATGCCAAAGGGGAACTCATATTCGATGTCGTATGTTTTCTTGGAGTAGTGGGCACGCTCACCGTCGGGAACATCCAAGATGTGCAGCTTTTCGCGAGGAACTCCAATTTCTTGGTAAAATTCGAGCCGCTTCTCGAGCCATTCGTCAGTCAGCTTCATGCCGTCATCTGGGTGGCAGAAGTACTCAATTTCCATTTGCTCAAATTCGCGTGATCGGAATGTGAAGTTTCTCGGGTTAATCTCATTGCGGAACGCCTTGCCGATTTGAGCGATGCCAAAGGGGATTTTTTGACGAGTTGAGTCCAGGACGTTTTTGTACTGAACGAAGATAGTTTGTGCTGTCTCGGGGCGAAGGTATGCCACTGCGTTGGGGTCGTCGTCATCTGCAGAGGCGCCCATCTTGGTTTGGAACATCAGATTAAACTCTTTCGGCTCAGTGAGCTCGCAGTGCTTGTCTTCACCTTTGGGGAGCTGTTTTTTAGCTTCGCACATAGGCACGTCATCCATCTGATCAGCACGGAAGCGTTTTTTGCACACCTTACAGTCAACCATAGGGTCAGAAAAACCTCCGACATGACCTGATGCCGTCAAGACAGCTTGGTGTGTGAGAATAGACCCGTCCATGCCGACAATATCGTCGCGCTCTTGAACATTCTTGCGCCACCAGTAATCCTTGAGGTTGCGCTTAAGTTCAGCACCCAGGGGGCCGTAATCCCAGCAACCATTGAGACCGCCATAGAGTTCTCCTGATTGGTAGATAAAGCCCTTGCTTTTACAAAGGGATACTATTTTTTCCATTCTCTCTGGGTCGGTATGAGTACGTTCTGCCATGGCGGTTGGAGACTAGGAATCGAAGGCAAAGAGTCAAGTCGCAAGAGTTTCATATTGCCAGAATCAGACTTGCAGGGAAATGTAGGTACATGCCAGAAGCTCTCAGTGTAACCCGCCTAGTCAGGCGAATGAAAAACCTACTCGAAATCGAGATTGGAGAGATTTGGGTAGAGGGGGAGATTAGTAATTTACGCAGGCAGGGAAGTGGCCATTGCTACTTTAGCCTCAAAGATGAAGGGGCACAAATTTCGTGCGTGCTTTTCCGTGGCTCTGCAGCCAAAGCGAAGGCCCAGCCTGAAGACGGCATGCAAGCAAGGCTGAAGGGTGAAGTATCAGTCTATGAGGCGAGGGGACAAATGCAATTGATTGTCAAACAAGTCGAGGATGTAGGTATGGGAGATCTACAGGCAAGATTTGAGGCGCTTAAGGCCAAGCTTAATAAGGAGGGCTTGTTTGACGCATCCTTAAAAAAACCTTTGCCAACATTCCCCCTCACTGTTGGGCTAGTAACATCCCCCACAGGTGCGGCATTACAAGACATGCTCAATGTCATGGCGCGACGTGCTCCCTGGGTGCAGCCAGTATTGTATCCGGTCACGGTCCAAGGTAAGGGGGCTGAACATAATATCGCGGCAGCTATTGAGCAGCTTTCTAATCCTGAGCATTATGATCTGCCGAAGGTTGATGTCATTATAACAGGACGAGGAGGCGGTTCACTGGAGGACTTATGGAATTTCAACGAGGAGATTGTTGCCAGAGCGATTCATGCATGTCCAATTCCGATCGTTTCAGCGGTTGGGCACGAGATTGATTTTACGATTTCAGATTTCGCTGCTGATGTTCGAGCGCCGACGCCCAGTGCTGGAGTCGAACTGGTAGTGCCTGATGCAGCGGAGCTGCAGCTGCAGATCCGAAGCCAAGCAGATGCATTGAAGCGTGCGATGCAGGGCCGCTTGAAACATGACTCAGCTATTCTTCAGTCTGCGAGGAGAGCACTAATGCCACGCGATTCAGAGCAAGCTTTGCGAGAACCTATCCAAACCCTGGACCGAGCACGTGAGGACCTTCAGGATGCATCTCAAGGTCGTCTTGATAATATATTATTTAGGCTAAGGGAATTAGCTGCTTTGCATGCCGCAAATCATCCTGAACTAGCAATGACGCGAAAAATGGAAAGCTTAGCTCATCATAAGACCCAGTTAGGCAGAGTAGTGAGTAATGAGCTTCGAAAGCAGGAAGAGCGGCTGCTTAATCTGGGTTCATTGATCAGGACATTGGGCCCCGAGTCAACCTTTGCGCGAGGGTTCTCGATCACTATGGGTGAGAAAGGTAATATTATCAGGGATTCAAAGGAGGTGAAAAAAGGGGAGCTGTTGCGATCTAGGCTGGCAAGTGGGGAGCTGAGCAGCAGGGCAGAGTAGTCTCATCACGTTAAAAATGGTGGGCCTAGAAACTTGCCATTTGGTGGTGCTAGTGTTGGATGTTACCTATGTCGGATATGGTGATTGATATCGTTGATACTCGCAAAAGATACCGAGGAGGAGTACAAGCTCTTCGAGGTGTATCATTGCAAGTTCCTCGAGGTGGGATTTTTGGTCTGTTGGGACCTAACGGAGCTGGCAAGAGTACGCTGGTGAAAATTCTCGTGAGTATTGTACGGCCGAATCATTGCTCTGGTACGATGTTGGGGGCTCCGATTGGGCACAAGCCTACCTTGGCTCGGGTGGGCTACTTACCCGAGCACGCACGTTTCCCTGAATATCTGAAAGGAGCTGAGGTGATTCGCTATGTAGCCGGGCTGGCAGACATACCCCGTAAAGATGCAGCCATGAAGGCTGAGCACTTACTGGAAATGGTCGGTATGCAGGATTGGGGCAAACGTAAAATGGGCACATACTCTAAGGGGATGAAGCAACGTATTGGGCTCGCTCAGGCTTTGGTGAATAATCCAGAGATTGTTTTTCTAGATGAACCAACAGATGGAGTGGATCCACAAGGTCGACTGGAAATGCGTCATTTGTTGCGGCGCATGCGAGATGAGGGTAGAACTGTTTTTATCAACAGCCACCTATTGGGAGAGTTGGAAATGATCTGTGATGGTGTGGCGATCATGGATAAGGGTGAGATCGTAGAGCAAGGGACAATTGCCCAGCTCACCGAAAAGAGCCGTCGCTATGAATTAGTCACTCGTGGCACTTTGTCTGATGGTTTGCTGAGCCGGTTGAAAGCTCAAGGGGTAGAGCTCAGACACGAGGCGGGTCAAAATTTAATGAGCGTCTGCGGTAGCGATCCGGAACCCGTTCAGCCGATATTGGATGCGCTGAGAGCTGAAGGAGTGATTATTATTGAGATGCGTGAGTTACGTCAATCGTTGGAGGAGTTGTTTATGCAATCTGTCGGGGCGGGAGGAGTGGGCGGAAGCTATCAGGGATCAACTCCACCAAGCTTACCCAGAAAGGAGGTAGTTAAGTGAGGCAGGTATTGACCATATTGTGGGACTCTTACCGCCTTCTGGCTGCTAAGAAGTTGTTCTGGATTGCATTATTTTTGACCGTATTAATTGCGCTGATGTATGCTTCCGTTGGCTTTACCCCAGAGGGTATATCGATGCTGTTTGGAGCTTATGAGATCAAGAATGATATCATTGTAGAAGGCAGCATGTTCGCGGAATACTTCTACATGATGATCTTTACAGATTATCTTGTGCCATGGTGGCTGGGTTTGTTCGCTCTGGTGTTAGCGTTGATCTCTGTGTGCCCAGTATTTCCCGATTTTCTCAAGACTGGCTCTATCGATGTGGCTATTTCAAAGCCGATGAGCAGGCTGACTCTTTTTCTCGTGAAGTATTTGGGGAGCCTGCTCTTTGTAGCTATTCAGGTCTTGGTGTTCTGTTTGATCGTATTCGTCGCGCATGGTGTCAGGTTGGATGCATGGAATTTTGAGGTTTTTTGGGCTGTTTTGTTGCTCACGTTTGTTTTCAGCCTGATTTATTCGGTGGCAGTCCTCGTTGCTGTGCTGACAAAATCCACCTTGTTTTCTCTCTTGGTTGCCTTGTTGGTATGGGCGGTAACGTTATCTGTTCAATGGACAGAAAGTCTGATGTATAAAGCGACTTATGTGATGCCGGCTGCTGGGGTCAGCATCAATGTCGAAACGGGAG
Source organism: Oceaniferula sp. (assembly GCA_965657565.1). GTDB lineage: Bacteria > Verrucomicrobiota > Verrucomicrobiia > Verrucomicrobiales > Akkermansiaceae > Oceaniferula. Next base: position 52,091 of record CBFHPA010000003.1, on the reverse strand, counting down.
GAACACGTAGATCTAATCAGGAGTTTGATGAGAATGCAGATATGGTCAGATTTTACGAAATCGTCAGAAAGGTTGGGATCCCACTACCCAAGACTCGTGACGCGACCTACTTACTGAAAAAGAAAGTTAGTGTGCGGGGGAATGATATGACGATGATGACGGCCTTTCTGGACGATGATGCATCTTCCGGAGATCGACGTGAGGCAGTGGCGATGGAGGCTTATGATAATCGACACTCTACAGCCTATATTGTCGGCAGCTCACTGGGCTTTGAGGTCTTTATTCTCGGGATTGCCTGCTGGGTTTTTGTCCGCAAGGATTTTTAATCTAGGTTGCAGAGCAAAAAAAGCCCAATGCCATATCGGCATTGGGCAATGAGATTGCAAACTAGGTAAACTAGTTATAGCTCTGGATCGATTAGATGGCAGCTGTGATGGCTTTGGCCATTTCCACGGTGCCGACCTTGCGCTCACCATTTTCACCGGTGTATAAGTCGCCTGTGCGTAGCCCCGCATCGATTGCCTTGTCAACGGCTGCTTCGATGGCTTCCGCTGCCTCATTTTCTCCGAGTGAATAACGAAGCATCATGGCAGCAGACAGGATCTGAGCGATCGGATTGGCAACCCCTTGGCCGGCGATATCTGGAGCTGATCCACCAGATGGTTCATACATGCCAAAGTAGAGTCCGTTGTCGTTTTTGTTGCCAAGTGAAGCAGATGGTAGCATGCCAAGTGAGCCAGAGATCATGGCCATTTCATCAGAAAGAATATCACCAAATAGGTTGCCAGTTACGAGAACATCAAATGAGCCTGGTTGCTTAACGAGCTGCATAGCGGCGTTGTCGACATAGAGATGAGACAATTCAACTTCGGGATATTCCTTGGAGACTTCGATTACAGTTTCACGCCACAGTACTGAGTTTTGTAATACGTTGGCTTTATCAACTGAGCAGAGACGATTATCTCGAGCTTTTGCCGCAGTAAAAGCGATGTGTGCTATGCGCTCGATCTCACTTTTTTTGTAGACCATGGTGTCAATGGCAACAAGTTCGCCATCTACCTCACTGATGCTTTTGGGTTGTCCGAAGTAGATGCCACCGGTGAGTTCTCTGACACAGAGCACATCGAATCCATCTGGGATAAGCTCGTTTTTAACAGGTGACGCATGGGTAAGTGAGGGAAGGCAGACGCCAGGGCGGAGGTTGGCAAAGAGGTTGAACTTCTTTCTCAGTGGTAACAGGGCACCACGTTCTGGTTGTTGGTCAGGTGGGAGATTTTCCCATTTTGGGCCACCTACTGATCCAAAAAGAATGGCGTCAGAGGCCTCGCAGGAGGCGATGGTTTCGTCGGGCAGGGGGCTGCCAGTAGCGTCGATGGCGGCTCCGCCAACAAGCTGGGTGTCTTTTTCGAGGTTGATGGAAAACTTTTTAGCAGCGGCGTCGAGCACGAGCATGGAGGCGTCCATGACTTCAGGGCCAATGCCGTCTCCGGCGAGTATGCTGATCTTGTGGGTCTTTGACATGCGGGGTGTGTAAGCAGAATTTAGGAAAGTTTGAAGTTTTATTAACGGAGAAGCGTGTACATGTTTCTGCCCGTGGAATTATTCATCCATTTTTTGTGGCTCATAGGTGGCTTCGTCCTGCTCTATTATGGGGCAGAGTGGCTGGTAAAGGGAGCCTCTGAAATAGCACTGCGCTTGGGGATTTCGCCATTGGTGGTTGGTCTTACTGTCGTTGCTTTCGGTACAAGCATGCCTGAGCTTCTTGTATGTCTAAAAGCGAACTCACCGGAAGTTATAGCCGTTCCCGCTGCTTGGTTTGGTTTTCAGATTGATGCAGGTGTTACTAGCCCTGATATGGCACTGGGTAATATAGTAGGGTCTAACATATTCAATATAGCACTCATTCTCGGAGTGGCAGCTGTTATCAGGCCGGTGATAGTGCACGTGCAATTGATCCGCCGTGAGTTGCCCATCCTGGTGGGGAGCTCAATTGTATTTTTGCTTATGATGAGCGATAAGCACCTTGCTCGCTGGGAGGGTATTGTATTGGCGTCGGGAATTCTCATTTATATTTTTGCCAACGTGAGGCTTTCGAGAAAGGCCAAGTATGCTGTGCAGTTTGAGGAGTTCGAGCACGAGGAAATTGAACAAGCGAAAAAAGGAGGCTCACGTGTTATTTTTGATGTGCTTTTGATTTTGCTGGGAATAATAGCCTTGGTATTTGGTGCTGATTGGCTGGTAGTTCATGGTGAGCAGATAGCTTTGATTTTTGGTGTGCCTGATGTTATCATATCGCTTACTTTGTTTGCTTTAGGTACTTCATTGCCCGAGTTGGCAACAGCAGTTGTTGCGGCATTGAAGCGCCAAGGCGACATTATCACTGGGAATGCCATAGGCTCATGTATTTTCAACATTTTGGCGGTGCTTGGGGTTACCGCCGCAGTAAAGCCAGTGTGTGGCAAAGCAATTGCATGGGTAGACCTAGGCGTGATGATGGGGCTTACCATCATCATTGTGACACTTATGTGGTCTAGCATGAAGCTGAACCGCAAGGAAGGGATCGGGCTTGTATGTGTCGCCCTTGCTTATTCCGTTTTGGTGGTATTGATTCAGCGGTAATCTGGCTGAACACAAGATTACTGCACAGGCGACTTTGTGAGACTGGTTCGTTAACGAGAACGAAGGTCGGCGTGTCAGGGTGTTAACAAACTGGACACTGATTGATCTGGGTGAAGAAATCATTTCCCTTGTTGTCGACGAGGATAAACGCGGGAAAGTTTTCAACGCGAATTTTCCAGACTGCCTCCATGCCAAGCTCAGGATATTCTATGACTTCAAGCTCCTTGATGTGGTCGCGCGCAAGCAAAGCTGCGGGGCCACCGGCAGAGCCAAGATAAAACCCACCATTTACTTTGCAGGCATCAGTGACTTGTTGGGAGCGGTTGCCTTTGGCAAGCATGATCATCGATCCTCCGTGTTTTTGAAATAAGTCTACGTATCCATCCATACGCCCTGCAGTCGTTGGACCGAACGAGCCAGAGGCGTATCCCTCAGGTGTTTTTGCAGGTCCCGCGTAATATACGGGATGATCTTTTAAATACTGAGGCAGGTTACCCTCCTGTTCGAGTCTCTCTTTGATTTTGGCATGTGCGCTGTCTCGAGCAACGATGATCGTGCCTGTGAGTGAGAGTGCCGTGGTCACTGGATACTTGTCGAGGGTATCGAGGATCTGATCCATGCTTTCGTCAAGGTTGACGTCTACGCCCTTGAATTTCCAATCCTTGTATTGCTCAGGGATATATTGACCAGGATTTGGTTCTAGTTTTTCAAGGAAGATACCTTCTTTGGTGATTTTAGCTTTCGCTTGTCGATCGGCAGAACAAGAGACGCCAATGCCGACAGGGCAGGAGGCCCCGTGGCGGGGAAGGCGAATGACACGAACATCCAGGGCGAAATATTTGCCGCCAAATTGAGCTCCGATGCCAATTTCGCGCGCAGCAGCCAATAGCTCTTGCTCCATCTCAAGATCACGAAAAGCTTGGCCGTGCTCGTTGCCCTCTGTGGGGAGGTCATCGTAATAGCGAGTTGATGCCATTTTGACTGTTTTCAAGTTGGCCTCTGCGGATGTGCCTCCAACAACGAGGGCTAAATGGTAGGGAGGGCATGCAGAGGTGCCCAAAGTGCGCATTTTCTCGACGCAGAATTCTCTAATCCTCGTCGGGTTGAGTAGTGCCTTGGTTTCTTGATAGAGGAAAGTTTTGTTAGCAGAGCCGCCACCTTTGGCAATAAAGAGGAATTTGAAGGCGTCTCCTTCGGTCGCATAAATATCGATTTGAGCAGGCAAATTAGTGCGCGTATTAACCTCGTCAAACATGTTCAAGGGTGAAACCTGAGAATAGCGTAAGTTTTCCTCGGTGTATGTTTTGTGAATGCCGTGAGAGATGTTCTCGGCATCGTTGCCAATGGTGCGAACATTCTGGCCTTTTTTAGCCATGACAATGGCGGTGCCTGTATCTTGGCAAGCTGGTAAAATACCGTGTGAGGCGATCTCTGCATTTTTAAGCAACATCAGTGCGACCATGCGGTCATTGTCTGATGCTTCGGGGTCATCAAGAATAGCTGCCACCTGTTTGAGGTGCGAGGTGCGAAGCTTGAAGCAGATGGCTTTCGAAGCTTCATTGGATAGCTTGGCGATCGCCTCAGGCGTTATTTTGAGTATAGTCTCGCCATCGCATTCGATAGTGGAGATGCCCTCAGTGTCGATTTGCTCGTATTCTGTGGTGTCGGGGCCAAGAGGAAAGGGGTCTTGGTAATGAAATGAGGTCGTTGACATGCTTTCTGCAATTAACGTTGCGAGAGGTCTGTAAGCAACCTGAAATCGTGCAATCTGTTGAAATCTTCAAGAAAAGTGACAATTTTAGCAAAAATGGCTTGATTTGTTGGGGTGATCGGATATCTCCAGCCCCCCGTTATGGCAAAGAAATCATGGATCGCGCGCAACAAGCGCAAACAAGCAACCGTCGCTAAGTATGCAGATCTGCGCAGGCAGCTCAAGCAAGAGAAGGACTACGTAGGTCTCAGCATGCTTCCACGTGACTCAAGTGCCACTCGATTGGTGAACCGTTGTGAATACACCGGCCGTCGCCATGGATTCCTTCGTCGTTTCAAGCTTTCACGTATAGCATTTCGTGAGCTTGCTTCGCACGGTATGATTCCAGGAGTGACCAAGTCGAGCTGGTAAGCTTGGCCTAGTTGTGTTAAACTTTCGGCGTAAGATGACATCCACATGTGGATGCTGTCTTGCGCCTTTTCTGTTTTGCTATTTTTCTTTGCTCCGGCAACGAACACGAAGCTTTTAAAATAAACTCCCACTAACCATGCCGATCTACGAATATGTTTCAGTAAATGCTGACGATCAGGAGCAATCGTGTCGCATCTGCGCCAAGGGCTTCGAGTTACGACGGCCGGTAGATCGCGCACCACTGGAAGTTTGTCCTCTCTGTAAGCACCCAGTAAAGAAGGTCATTAGCAGTGTGAACACCCCCAAAATCACCAAGCCACTCTCATACAGCGATGCCAAAAAAGCTGGTTTCACTGTGCTCGAAAAGCGTGATGAGGGCGTTTACGAGAAACAATAGTGACGTGGGTTTAACATCGCATATTGAGCAGTTTTTACTCTACATCGCTACAGAGCGAGGTTTGTCAGCAGCTTATCAGCTCTCAGTGCGCCAAACATTAGATGCTCTGGTTGTCTGGCTTGAAAAAAAAGGTCTATCGGACTGGGATGATGTTGGAACTGAGGATTTGTCTCATTTCTTATCGGGTCAGAAAGACAATGGTATGTCAGCATCATCATTGCGTATCAGCATGGTTCATTTGAAAATCTTTTTTCGCCGAATAGCGGCATTGAAGGTCATAGCGGCCGATCCAGCTGAGCCGCTTTTGCCTCCAAGGGCTGAGCAACACTTGCCGGAAACGCTCAATGAACAGGAGGTGGCATCTATTTTGCAAGCTGTTGATACTGGTAAAGTGCTAGGGCGGAGAGACCTTGCTATTCTTGAGTTGTTTTATGCGTCAGGCTTACGGCTGTCCGAGCTTTGTAATGCACGCTTGGAGAATATGAACTTGGATGAGGGTTTTATTAGGGTGACCGGCAAAGGGGGGAAGACAAGGATTGTGCCTGTGGGAGGAAAGGCACGAGAGGCACTTGGCAATTACATCAAAAATGAACGCCCAGAGTTGGTGAAGAGTAAAACATCGTCTTGGATATTTTTGAGTGTAAGGGGAGGGAGCTTGAGTTCTGAGCGAGTTAGAGAGGTAGTCAAACAGCGAGCACGAAATGCTGGCATTGAGAAAAACGTCTACCCTCATTTGCTGAGGCATTCATTTGCAACGCATCTACTACAAAACGGTGCTGATTTGCGAGTGATCCAAGACATGCTTGGGCATGCAGATATTGCCACTACTCAGATTTATACGCATGTTGACCAAAAAGGACTCAAGTCGATGCATCAGAAATTTCATCCACGTGGATGAATCTACTTAGCGAAAGCGATGATGTTAGCTAATCGCACTCAGAGAGCCTCTTTGTCAGCCTCTGCTATTACTGCCTCATCGAGATAGGCTTCCTCTAGGATGTCTCGCGCCCATTGATCTCTATGGGATATATACTTTAGAAGGCGATATGCCATGATCTGTATAGCGGGTGTATCACTCCATATTAGCTCGCCTAGATGACGCCACTGATCAGCTATGATGAGACTGGGCTGTTTAATTTGATCGATCGCTTGCTCGCAGATCATAATGCAGCGTGATAGCTGAGGCTCATCAGCTACTGGCGGTATCTCGTAGATATGCAAGGGGATGCCCGAAGCCCCAGTAAGTTCGCATTTTGATTTGCTACGCCGTGCGAGATCTTTGCCAAAAGCAGAGAGAGCCATCTGCCGTTGTTGATGTGCGTCATAACCCTTGGACACGAGACTTTATTTAAAGTCTACGATAACCTCATCGAGTTGATCGATGAGCTCCTGTATCGATTCTTCGGTTTCGTTACCCATGTTTGAAATACGAAATGTAATACCTTTGATTTTGCCATAGCCACCATTGATTAGAACATTGTGCTTGGCCCGAAGTGCTTTGATAAAGCCTGCAACATCTAATTTGCCATCTTGGTTGTCGATCGCTGTAAGAGTCTTTGATTGAAATCCCTCAGGAGCAAAGTTTTTAAATCCATGCTTCTCAGCCCACACGTGAATCATGTGATTTAATTTGGCGTGGCGCTCAAAGCGAGCTTTGAGACCTTCCTCCATGATGCTGTCTACCTTTTGCTTGAGTGCATACATTAACGAAACAGCTGGTGTTGAGGGGGTATTGTTTTTGACGGCGTTTTTCTCAAATTCGACAAAATCAAAATAATATCCACGCCCTTCTGTTTGAGAGGCTCTCTCAAGCGCGGCTTCCGAGATGGCGAAAACAGCAAGGCCGGGGGGCAGTGCTAATGCCTTCTGGACACCTGCCAGCACAACATCAATACCGAGTTTGTCCATTTCTACTGGGACTGCTGAGAGAGATGAGACTGTGTCGACAACGAGCAGAACACCGGGAAAATCTTTTACGACTGCTGCAATACCAGCGAGGTCATTGAGGACACCTGTAGAGGTTTCATTATGCACCATGGTTACGGTATCAAAGCCTCCTTCACTGAGCTTGGCACGCACTGCCTCAGGATCTATGGGCTGGCCCCACTCAACCTGTATTTTTTCAGCATCTTTGCCGCAGCGTTGTGCAACGTCATACCACTTGTCTGAAAATGCTCCGCAACACAGGTTGAGTACCTTGGTTTGAACTAAATTTCGAATAGCTCCTTCCATGACTCCCCAAGCAGACGATGTCGAAAGGTAAACAGGACGCTTTGTCCCAAGGATTTCTTGTAAACCTGGTTGAATACTGGCGTAGAGGGCCTCGAAATCTCCGCCTCGGTGGCCTATCATGCCGTGGCACATGGCCTCATATGTCTCGGGAGAAATATCCACAGGTCCTGGGATGAATAACTTGGGTAATTTGGAGTGATTAGCTGATGACATGGCAAGGGAGTATTCTCGAATTTGGAGCCTTGTCAAAGCCAGAGATTGTCAGGATTGAGTCCATGAGTTTGTTTGGTGAGGTTGTGCAGGCAATTAATATCAGTGTTGCATAGCTTGAAGTTTGATTATGTGATCTGTTTGTATTTAAACATAGGCATTCATCCAATCGTTGTGTATATTAGCGACTATCCAAGACCAGTTATGTCGTATCTCAGCAAAACAATAAAATTAATGCTTATGGCCTTGTCTATCTTGTGTCTCTGCTCGTGTGATTACCGTGCGCTTGCGAAGGAAAATAAAGAACTTGAGAAACGAAAAGCGAAACTCTCAGGTGATCTTAGATCCCTAGAAAACAACATGAAGGAAAATCCAGATGATTCGATTGCATTACTGGAGCAGTCGAAGACGAAACTTAAGCACTTGAAAAAAAAGCGTGATAAGTTGCAATCATCCGTCACTAAGTTGTCTGAGGAACATGATATGCTGAAAAAAAAGAATTCGAAGAACGAACGAGATTTTATTATCAAATAAGAATTTCTAGCCAGCCAGTTTTAATAAAGTAATTTTACAAGGAAGATCTTTTATATGTCGCGCATCCTTACATTTTGGAACATCATCATACTAGTAGCGGTAGGGGCCATCGCATATTATTTCTACAGTAATCACCAAACCTTGGTAGCTAGCAATGAAAAGCTTACATCGGAATTGGTCGAGCTTGAAAACAAGTGGACTGAGTTGAGGCATCAGGAGGGCGAAATGGCATTCGCAAGGCAGGAACTCGAGCAAATCACAAAAGAGCTCGATAGCTTGAAGCCTGAAATTTTAGATTTAAGTCAAATGCTTGCCAGCAAACAAGCGGAGATACAGTTTTTAGAGGGGGAAATCAGGGCGCGTTTCCTTGAATATCGAACGCAAATGCGAAATCAAGCCAAGGGGATGACTTTTGATCAAATTGAGACACCTCAAGGCAAGATTTATAGGGACATAAAGATCATTGAGGTTCGCCCAGATAGCATTTCATTTGAGCATGGTGGTGGCGGCACTCTAGGATTGGCGGGTTTAGGTTTACATGAGCTGCCCCCTGAGTGGATTAAGTGCTTCATGTATACCGCGGAAGAATTGGAGTGGGCGAGGAGTTGGACGAATGCTGACGGAACCAAGACGGTTTATGGTAAATTCAAGAGCTACGACGAGGAAACGGGTGTTGTCACAATCATTGAGGGTGATCGTAAGCTATTATTCGATTTCGGCAAGTTGTCGGATGCAAACCAGAAGTGGCTCCGGAACCAGGCTTTGAAGGGTAAAGCTGAAGCGCTCGAGGTTTTAGAGGAACTCGATAAGCAGGTTATCGGGAGTAAAATTAAAAAAGGTGTGCTCACCAAGCTCGATGGCGATGATTTCTTTGATTATACAATGAGCAGTGTGCCGGACTATTATGTGGTGTATTACTCTGCCAGTTGGTGACCACCTGGCCGATCTTCGGCTCCACAGTTGGTGGAGTCATTCAACAAAAAAATCGCCCCTAACGACATGGTTGAGTTTATTCACTTTAGTTTAGATCGAACGTCAGCAGCCGCCTTAAAATGGGCAAGAGAAGAAAATTTTCCATGGGCCCACGTTCTTCCTGACAAGCATGCTGAGTCCGGCCTGGGGAAATATGCCAAGAAATTTGTGCCATATTACATGTTGGTTGATAAGGACGGAAAAATACTAGCTGAAGGCAGTCAGGCAGTCTTCGCTATGGTAGATGACCTATAGAGTCCGCTGTGGTTTATTGGCTTTTCGGCAGACTGATTTGATGCTGAGCAATCACAATATTTGTCGTGATATACCTTGCATATTCGTGGTATTCTGCTTTATTTCCGCCTCCCGCACTAGGGCTGACTGGCAAGGAGCTGGTCTGAAACTAATAATACCATGAGTACTAATACTGAAATTAATCCTGCAGACTACCAGCTTCACGAAGGTGACACCGGTAGTGCTGACTTCCAAGTAGCGCTTCTTACTAAGCGCATCAAGCACCTCACTGACCACATGGGTGAGCACAAGAAAGACTTCGCAAGCCGTCGTGGTTTGCTTACGATGGTGGCCCAGCGCCGCAAACTTCTTGATTACCTCAAAGGTCAGTCAGAAGAGCGATATTCCAAGCTTGTTAAAGGTTTGGGACTCCGTCGCTAACTCAATTTATAAAACGGTCACGGTAATTGCTGTGGCCGTTTTGCTTATGTCTTCAGGTCAGTGTTATTTGTCTCACACTACCTGCCGGCTTCGGCTCAGCCTTAGAAAATTTTCATCAGGTCGTTATAATGACCTCGATAACCCTTTCCCAGCTTTATTCAATGAAGTTGGAGGCTTTGTCCGAGAACAAAACCAAGAGACGCCTGCTCTCATCTGCTAACATATAAAAAATCAGGACGCACACTGCGTTACAAGAGGGCAACCCAACAAAAGAAGAAAATAAGAAAATGAATATGAATATTGAAAAAATAACGATCCCAGTCGGATCGAACCCGATCACTCTTGAGACGGGTAAACTGGCCAAACTGGCCGACGGCGCCGTTCAGGTGCAATCTGGCGAAACCGTGCTGCTTGTCACTGCTGTTTCTCAAACTAAAATTCGTGAGGGTCAGACCTGGTTCCCGCTTTCCGTTGAATACAAAGAACGTGCAGCAGCAGCTGGTATTTTCCCAGGTGGCTACTTCAAGCGCGAAGGCCGCCCTACAGAGAAGGAAATTCTGACATGTCGCATGACGGATCGTCCTCTGCGCCCGCTTTTCCCCAAAGGTTATCTGTATGATACTCAAATTGTTGCCCTGATGCTTGCAGCTGATGGTTCTAATGATGCTGATATTTTGAGCATGAACGGTGCTTCTGCAGCACTTTGTATCTCGGACATTCCATTCGCAGGTGCTATTGGTGCTGTGCGTGTTGGCCGTGTTAACGGGGAGTTCGTTGTGAACCCAACCTTCGAAGAGCGTGAAGAGAGTGATCTTGACCTCGTCTACGTTGGTAACAAAACCGAGGTCATCATGATCGAGGGTGCTGCTAACGAGATTCCAGATGCTGAGTTTGTTAAGGCACTGCACTTTGCGCAAGGGCACGTTACCACGATTGTTGAAGCCATTGAGGAGCTTGCAGCCAAAGTAGGTAAGCCTAAGCGTGACTACACTGTCACTGTCGCTAAGGAAGATCTCCTTGAGATTGCATACGAAGTTGCGGGTGACCGTATCGAAGATGCTATTTACGCAGCCAACAAAGTTGAGCGTGGTAAGAAAGTTGGAGCACTTCGTGATGAAGTAGAAGCTACTCTTAAGGAGCGTGTTCCTAATGTTTCAGAATTTGAAATCGAGCAGTGCTTCGAATACATTCAAAAGAAGGCATTCCGCATTGCCATCATGGAAAAAGGCGTTCGCGCTGACGGCCGTGACATCGATACTCTGCGTCCGCTCTTCTCCGAGTCTGGATCTCTGCCACGTGTGCATGGATCTGCTATTTTTGCCCGAGGTGAGACCCAAGCACTTGCAACTGCAACTCTAGCACCAGCTGATGAGCGTCAATACTTTGACAACTATGCTGGTGGAGAAGACAGCAAGCGCTTTATCCTACACTATAGCTTCCCTCCATTCTCTGTGGGAGAGGCAGGTCGCTTTGGTGGCCTTAACCGTCGGGAGATTGGTCATGGGGCTCTTGCTGAGCGCTCCATTGAACCTGTTATTCCTGCCGAGGAGGACTTCCCTTATGCAATGCGCGTGACTTCAGAAGTGCTTGAGTCTAATGGCTCATCCTCGATGGCTACTGTATGCTCGGGTGTCATGGCTCTTCTCGATGCGGGTGTTCCACTTATTCGCCCTGTCGGGGCGATTGCAGTGGGTCTCGTCACTGAAATGGATGAGGATGACAACATCAAGGAATACAAGACCTTGCTTGATATCATTGGTTCTGAAGATTTCTATGGCGACATGGACTTCAAACTCTGTGGCACAAGCGAAGGTATCACAGGTTACCAGCTTGACCTTAAGTTGCCTGGTATTCCACTCTCCATTCTTGAGGAGGCTGTGGTTAAGGCCGCTGGCGGACGCGAGAAGGTTCTTCAGAAAATGCACGAGACGATTGCCGAGCCAGGTGCTCTCTCTGAGCACGCACCTCGTATTGAGTCGACTAAGATTGACCCCGAGCGCATTGGTGAGCTGATCGGACCTGGTGGCAAGAATATCAAAGGTATTCAGGCTGAGTCGGGTGCTGACATCAACATTGAAGATGATGGAACCGTGCACGTCTATGCCTCTAAGAAGGAAAGCCTTGATCGTGCAATGGATATGATTAAGCAGATGTTCGCAGAGGTTGAGGTCGGTACGGTTTATACCGGAGCGATTGTCTCTACTACAAACTTCGGTGCTTTCATGCAGATCTTGCCTGGTAAAGACGGACTCATTCACATCTCTGAGCTTGCAGAAGGCCGAGTTGAGAAGACTGAAGACGTTGTCAAAAAAGGTGATACTGTCACGGCCAAGTGTATCGGCGTCGACGATCGTGGACGTGTTAAGATGTCCATTCGTGCTGCAGCTCGTGAAGCAAAGCAGCAAGAGGCTGCTGATGAGGCACCTGTTGAAGCGTAACGCTTTACCTTTCAGCTAATAAAATCAACAGCGGCGAGTCACATGAGTGGCTCGCCGTTTTTTTGCCCCTATGCCTGATAGATTCTTGATACACGAGGGGTGATTGCGGTCAATACCGCCCACGGGATGGTGCCGGCGAGTTGCGCGACCTCGCTGACGAGAATATGTTCTCCAAAAAGTTCTACTTCATCACCGCTCTGGCAGTGAGGCAATTTGGTAACATCAACCATAATTTGGTCCATGGTAACCCTACCGAGGAGTGGGCATCTCTCTCCGTTGATCAGCACAGAGGTTTTTTCGGCAGGCATTGAGCGGGGATAACCATCGCCAAAGCCAATACCAATCGTTGCGACTCGAGTTTCGTGTTTGAGTATCGTGTCTCTACCATAGGAAATACCTTGTCCTGCGGGAAGATTACGCACGAGGGAAACTTTTGATTTGAGGCTCAAGACTGGTTTTAGCTGATCCTGCATGGATGATAGGGGAGCTATACCATACAGCATCAAGCCAGGGCGCTGCAGATTTGCATAACGGCTTTGATAAGCGAGTATGCCAGCGCTATTGGATAGGTGGATGAAGCGAAACTTATCGGGGCCCAATGTTTCGATCAATTTATCAAACTGGTCGAACTGTTCCCGTGTGAATGCCTCGTCCTCATCCGCGCATGGCAGATGTGAGCCAATGCCTTCAATATCGAGCTGGGAAAGTTGATCGAGTTCTTCTTGGTGCTTTATCAAATCATTGGGAAGGAATCCGCCTCTACCCATGCCTGTGTCTACCGTGAGGTGCGCCTTCAGCTTGCTATCTTTGTGACTGCGTCTTGTGATTTGATTGAAGTCGTTGGCCTCTTCCATACTCGAGATGCATGGTGTCCATCCATAGGCTACGATTTCCTCTCGCTCAAATGGGCATGTGGGCCCCAAAAGGTAGATCCTAGTCTTAATGCCAGCGTGGGCTAGACGTCTCGCTTCAATCACGCTGGCAACTCCAAAGAAGGTAGGGGCTGAGTCGCTGGGAAGAGCCTCGAGTGCTTGGGCTATCTTTTCAATGCCATGCCCATAAGCACCAGCTTTGAGTACGGCCATGACACCTCCCTGCTGATGATTAGTTACCGCGGAGAGGTTGTGACTGAGGTGCGGGATTTTGATTTCCGCCCATGCGCGTGGAGGAGATGGTGCTGGGAATGTTTCTATATCAGGCACGGTATTAGTATAGGGAGGAATTTCGTTACAGCCCAACATCAAAATGAAGAGGGGAGAGAAAAGAAACATTGAACACCGCAATGTCTTGCATCCTTGATGGTGCCGCCTTAAATACTCTTAAACATGTTTGATTCAAAACAACTTAGCGATGAACAAGTCTTATGCGTTCGTCAGTGGGCGGCAGAGGGTGGCCAGCTGGCAGATATTCAGAAACGCTTAGAAGAGGAAATGCAATACCGCCTCAGCTATATGGACACTCGATTTCTGGTGCTTGATCTTGGTATAGAAATTAGAAATCTTGCACAAGAGGCCGCTGAAAAAGAGCAAACGGAGCAAGCTAATTCGCCTGATGTTGAGGGTGATGCTCAAAAGAGCGGAGAGCTTACCGAAGATGATATTGAAGTGCTTCCTCCTGCTGGTGCAAGCAAGGTGAAAGTCAGTGTTGATGATATTGCCCGTCCTGGATTGATGGCTAGTGGTCATGTGACTTTTGCTGATGGCAACGGTGGCATGTGGTATGTTGATGAGATGGGGCGCTTGGGTATCGACCCAGAGGTAGAAGGCTATCAACCCTCTGAACCCGATATTCTGGCGTTTCAGCGTGAGCTACAGTCTGTGATGGAGTCACGATAAGGTGACGGGGTTGAATGCTCTGAGCGGGCAGTCAGCTCGCTGATCGGTTTCTTGACCATCTTTCAATTAGCTATAAATTGTTAACCATGAACCATAACAGCAGGCTAAATGTAATCAGGTTCAGCATGCTGGTGATATTCTCACTTACATGGCCTACTATCACTATAAGTGCCGCAACGGAACAAGAAGCGGCTGAGATCACACAAGAATATGATCGTTTGAGTCGGTTGTGGCTTTCTGAAATGCGACTAGCTAAGGACCTTCGGGCGAGGGATTTAATTGCCAAGAAACGACCTAACCCGGCTGAATATGCGACTAAGTTGAAGCAACTACTGCGTGCAGATCTACAACATGAATGGACCTTGAAATATGGGGCATGGTTATTAGAAAACGATACGTTTATATCTACAAGTGCACAGCGAGCTTTACTCAATGCCGTTCAAGATTATCACATGAGGAGCTCTAAGTTAGGTTCTTTTTGTGTGGCGATGATTCATCTCAACGATTTTGGAAAGCCGGCTCCCGCTGGCAAGCTGGCAGTGAGATCTCAGGGGATGAAGTTGCTAGAAGAAATCAAACAAAGCAACCCAAGTCCCAAAGTCCAAGGGCAAGCCTCACTGGCTCTCTCCATCATGTTGGCATCACTCGGAGATGATCCCCGCATTATGGCGCGGCGAATCGAGAATCTGCGCGAAGCGATCATCAAAAGTGCGGATGTGAATCTAGGCAACACAAGTGTTGCAGAGATGGCAAGAAATGAGCTTTTTAAAATCAACCACTTATCCAAAGGAAGAGTAGCACCCGATATTGTTGGAATGGACTCAGGTGCCCGACCAATGAATTTGAGCGATTTTCGGGGTAAGGTGGTGATGCTTGTTTTCTGGTCAAGCTGGGACCCTCAAGCAGGTAAGGCGCTAGAGCTATTACGAAATAAAGCCTCTGCTCATATCGATGCTCGCTTTGCCATTCTGGGAGTGAATCGCGATTCATTAAGCAACTTGCGTGCCTTGGAGGCCGACCGGATTGTCACTTGGCGAAATTTCACCGACCCCAATCAAATCATAGCCAAGCAATACCGAGTTAATGTTTGGCCTTATTGCATGATCCTAGACCAGCAAGGTATCATACGATATAAGGGTGCAGTAGGCTCTTTTGCTGATGCTGTGGCAAGTGATCTGCTTGATGCAGAGAGGCAGTAGAAAAGGGTCTCTGCAGGATGTAAGCACGTGTTTAGCTAGAAGTTGTCTTCTGCAAATTCTACCGTTTCTATACCTACCTCTTGTAATAACGGTTTGACCCATGCTCTTAGCGGATGAGCAGCATTAGCTTGAGTGGTGAATTGATTTACTTGGTTTACATCTTGTTTTAACTGACGCCACTTGCTCCGATTTGAGTTGATGAGCATTAGCCTTGATTGCTCTTCGGGTGTGAATTTTGTGATGCGTTCGTAAACAACTCTATGTGCTATACTTTCAGAATTATTTGGGCCTTGCCATAACTGAGCGCGAATCTTCCAACTAACATTTTTTGTGTCGTCGAGGTATGTGAAATAGTGAATATTATTTTTAACCTTAGTGGGTTTTCCAAATCGTTCTGTTAGATCATCGATATTCGAACCAATACATCGCAAGTTGCTCTCAAATTTCACCATTTGGTTGTTTTTCAATCTGAGCAATTCGTTGATTTGATTGTATTGTATAACAATATGTTCAGGGCGATGAGGGGGGTCAATTTTGGGCTCCGAAATATTTAGCAATTGTTGCGGTGCACTATTGTGGAAAACAATTTGGTTTTGTTCAGTCTCGCTGATTACCCCTCCCACCATCTTGCGGTAACTCACTTCGATTATAGTTCGCAAATTTTTGTTTTGGTCTATGTAGGCTGTCGCCTGTATTTGCCATAAATTCATGCCAAGAGATTGGCCAAGTGGTAAATTTGTATTTCCAGGCTTGCCCGTCCATTGCAGTTTTTGCAAAAAAGGTCCATTTTCTGATATGCTTACGCTCGCCTCAACTGACAGAATTTTTTCCAATTCTCTTATGTCTTGACCGATACGTGCCTGAACAGGAGCCAATGTAATGAGCGCCAAGGCCAAAAGTAATATGATCTTAGTCATGCTTACATGCCATATCGGATACTAAGCCTGCAAGTCAAGGCGATATGCAGGGCCTTGTTAGCGTGACCAAGTAAGATTTGCCTCCTGCATAGCTAATCACGATGTCTGCGTAACAAGCAGGTTATGCTACCAAGTATGATTAAGCTGGTACTTGATGGCTCAGGTACTGCAATACTGGTGATGCTGGCAACGCGAAACCCGTTGAGGTTTGATGTTGTGATCGGGTTGGTGCTGCTTCGCATCGAAGATTTGACACCGTTTGAATTAACGTTCCATGCACCACCGCGTAGGACTCTGTTTTCACTCAGAGTATCGAGTGATCCATCAAATGCACTTTCATTCCATTCCCAAACGTTGCCACCCATGTCATAGGTTCCGTTATTCTCGATAGCACCTGAGCTTACGTCCCATGGCGAAGTGCCTGTGCTATAGTTGGCCTCAACTCCTGCCGTCGGTGCGGTGTCACCTGTCGCATAGAGTGTGTAAGCACTGCCATCTGATTTTAAGTAGGCAGCTTTATACCACTCGTCCTCGGTAGGTAACACATAGATCGTGCCGTAGGTGTTCAGTGCTGTATCTCGATCTATCCCCGTGAAGGTGGAAGCATCGCTGAAGTTGTATGCGCCTGTGAGGGCATCGCCACTGGT
Source organism: Oceaniferula sp. (assembly GCA_965657565.1). Lineage (GTDB taxonomy): Bacteria > Verrucomicrobiota > Verrucomicrobiia > Verrucomicrobiales > Akkermansiaceae > Oceaniferula. The sequence continues at coordinate 35,294 of CBFHPA010000003.1, read as the reverse complement.
TAGCCAGTTGGCAAATTTGGCAGCCTCATACCACGTTGTGCTCGCCGTTGGCTGAGACCCAGACCAAGTGCCGGTATTTCCTATATTACTGTCAGCCGAGAGCACAGTAGACCATTGGCTGGCTGTGACTTCATAGCTGCCGATCGAGTATTCGTAGTTCACCGCTCCTGGGTTGTTTCCATTGACGGTGTTGGCCGTGTCACCAAGGTTGCTGGCATTGCCAATATCAACAAAATCAATGGTCAAAGTGTCCGCGCCATGGGTAATAGTAACAGCATCTGCATCCACGCAAGCGGATGCTAGAGCAAGAGCTGTGAGAGCGAATATAAGGGGGGATCGCATTTGGGTTGGGGGATAGGAAGGATAAGAACGTGTTGAATTTATCAATCCACACAGACTTCTAGCAATAGTTTTAAACTACCGATGTTCAAACCATTTGGTCTTCCTAAGTGATGGCAACACGATTCAGTCCAAGGTGAGAGAGTTGCAACTCACAGAAGCTAACCGCTTCGTGGGTGGGCTCGCACAAAGGTGCTGAGCCATGTCCCGTGCAGAGCACTCCCGACAGGACTTGAACCTGTGACCTACGGATTAGAAATCCGTTGCTCTATCCAGCTGAGCTACGGGAGCTTAAAATGTGCTGACCTGCGCGACGATTGAGGGTGTAATGGGCTTGGAATAGTTCGTCAAGCGCTAGTAGAGACAATCGAAGTTGTCTAAGCTATAAGGTGCCTTGGCACAGCTACAACTTGGATAATGCCTAGCCGTTGGGCAAATTCTTTTGTTCTTCCTCGATTCTCTCAGACAGCCATTGTTTCATCATGGACTGGTAATTAAGGTATCGAGAGCGTGCTAGTCGTTTGATGCGAGCTAGCATGCGTGGGTCAAACCGAAGTGTGATAGTTGTCGATTCACGTGAATCTGGTTGGTGTATTGAACTTGTCATGAGCTGCGGCGCAAGCTCGTGTTTGTCCCAGAATGCGGACTCTTCTGAATCGTGTTCGAAGTTAGGAATGTCGTTCCAAGATTGAATGGTATTCATGGTCTAAAGTGGATGTTGAGTCGTCTGGTTCATTACTTGATTTCACCGTAATGACGTTGGTAAAACCTCGTTTCTCCGTCTGTCATTTCGCGTGCAGCAAGCACTCTGGCGGTCTTTCCATCGGTCCAAAACGAGAGGAAAAGGTGGCGATCAGCAACCGTGCGCCCGAGCGCATAAAACCGAGATTCGCTTCCAAGGTCGTCTTTGTCAGGTAAAAAGCGAAGGGCAAAAGGATCCTCAAAAACTTCCTCCAGTTCGAGAGGTTTGATGGCTTTGAGGTCTAATGGGGAGTCTGATAAATCGAGTTCCATGTCGGTGTAAAGATAGTTAACCTGAAATGTTTATATTACTAAAGCATGAATAATAAGCTTTGAACACGCTTTTTTCGCCCCTTGAAGGAGGCTATATTTGTTGGCGTTTCAGTATTGCAGCTTTGAGGGGGTCACTTGCGGTGAGATGCGCGATGGCGATAGCGATGGCGTCTGCTGCGTCATGTGGAGGATTCTCAACCAAGCCAAGAAGGGTGCGCACCATGAATGCTACCTGTTGTTTGTCGGCCGAGCCATTACCGGTAACAACTTGTTTCACTTTACGCGGAGCATACTCATAGGTTTTTAAGCTAGCTTCTGCCGCAGCGATTAGGGTTGCGGCTCGTGCCGCGCCCATGCTGATAGCAGTTCGGTGGGATTGGACGTAAATAATTCCCTCGACGGCCGCTTCATCAGGTTGCCATTTTTTAATCAAGTTATTAATACCTGTATGAATTGCGGCTAAGGCTGCCGATTGTGGGATTTTGGCAGGTATGGAAATGACGCCGAAATCAAGAACGCGCTGTTGATGGTGGTCACCTTCCAATACGGCGTATCCGGTGTTGCGAATAGCTGGATCAATGGCGATGACTTTCATGTGTCGTGATACACGTTGCCCCTCAACGCATTTGATAATCAGTAAGATTGATTATTTGCGTCTTCGACGAGGTGCTGGTGGACGCTTTTTCCGAACTGGGCGAGCGGGGGATTCATCTAAAAGTGCGGTGTAGGTGTAACCAAAGTTTTCAAGCTTGCGCCTCTCGATTTTCTTGTCGACGAAGTTCTCTACTGATTTGGCAAAATCGAGTTCATCGGCTGTGAGAATGGTGAATGCGTCACCCTCGGATTCAGCACGTCCAGTTCGACCAATGCGGTGTACGTAATCTTCAGCATTTTCTGGCACGCGATAGTTAATCACGTGAGTGACCGTGGAGATGTCAATGCCGCGGGCGGCAACGTCTGTGGCAACAAGAATGTTGTATGTGCCGTCTTTGAAGCCACTCAGAGCTTTAAGCCGATCAGATTGCTTTACGTCTGAGTGCATAGCAACAACCTCTTGATGCCCTGTGCCCTTGATGAGACCACAAACAGTGTCTGCTTCTTTACGGGTTCGGGTGAAGATCATGACGGAATGAAAATCAGTTTTTTCAAGCAAGGCCAAAAGTAGATCGTCTCTCTGATCCATGGACACTGGATAGAAGGCGTGATTGATGGTGTCAGCGACTGCACGGCGAGCTATTTCAACGGACTCGGGCTCGTGAAGACACCATTGAGCAAAGCCTTGAATAGCGGGTGGCATTGTAGCAGAAAAGAAAAGCGTCTGGCGTGAGGTTTCTTCCGTATTCCACGGGCATAGATTAACGATTTTACGAACAATAGGCAGGAAGCCCATGTCCAGCATGCGGTCGACCTCGTCGAGAATGAGGATTTTAATGGCTCCAAACCGCATGGTAGCACGGTAAAAGTGGTCCACCAGTCGCCCCGGCGTAGCGACAACAATGTCAGCATCTTTCATTTGCTCGTCTTGTTTGCCATAGCCTACACCACCATAAATGAGAGCGACTTTACAGCCTGTGTGTTTGCCATAGTGTTCAAACTGTTCTGCGACTTGATGAGCAAGCTCACGAGTCGGCTCAAGGACAAGGATCTGTGGCTTGCCTAGGGGTTTGATTTTCGAGAGGGAGGGTAGGGCAAACGCTGCGGTTTTGCCTGTGCCTGTCTGGGATGCTCCGATCACATCTTTGCCATCCAAAATAAGCGGTATGGCTTTCGCTTGTATGGGGGTTGGATTTTCGTAGCCAGATTCAGTAACGGCTGAGAGGACGGCTTCGGAAAGTCCGAGATCGGAGAATGACATAGGGACGGGGGTAGATGTTTTACCCGCCTCTGTAAAGGTAAATACGGCAATGTACTAGGCCGATAGGTATTTGGTTTTTTGCGGCTTAGCTGTAGCCGCGCAAGGGGCTCTTTTTTTGATCTGTGGTGAGCCTAATTGGATGTCGCCAATGATTGAATTAGTAGACAACACTCGAGCATAGGTTGCAGTATCTGCAAGTGCGCCTGATGGCTGTCTCCGAGTGATTCACCGAGACGATCCTCCACTTGCAGCAAGAGGTAGTCGAGATCAGCCTCTAGAACATAATTGGGTGAGCCATGCACGATGGCTGCCAGCATGCTGTGCTTACCAGGGCGAATGACTAACTGGCGATCATTGCCCCACTCGAGGGTATTTTCTTGATGGTTGTCAATGGTCGCTGTTTTTGTTGCGATCTTCTTAATTGTGCTCTCTACTTTTGATGACTTAGCATGCCTCGCTGGGTTGTTGCTGGCATAAGATATCAGTGAACGAGTCTGTGGGCGCAGCAGGAAAACTTCTTCAACTTGATACCTGCGGGTTTGGTCAAACAAGATGTCGTCATAGGTGCGGCTACTCATAAGTGCACGTATTTTCCATGCGAGTTTATTCCATCCCGGGACATCGCGAAACGGGCTAGCTTCTGCCATTTGCTCGGCGATGGCTCTGCGAACAGTGCTCCGAAGCATCGGTTCAAGAAAGCTGTCCGTGTTTGTTGGAATGTTAAAAGTAGACTGGTTGCTGGCATCCAAGAGTGGACGAAGAGCATTTTGTAAATCTTTGTCGGTGTATTTTGTATGCTGATCGTTTGCTCCTTTGCTTTGCTCGATGGTAGTATCGTCCTGTTCGGTCTCAGCAAAAGGGGTTGAGGAGCTTTTAGTCACATCGTCAGTGAGTGTAGCCGTTGATGTGGCCACTGCTGTAGATCTGGATGAGTTTTTCTGATCACTTGTCTCAGAGCTTATTGATTTGAAAGGGGATTCATCATCATTGAGTTCCTGATGAGGCCGCTTGTTACGAATTTTATCTAATAGCTCTGCCCGAGCCAGAGGTGATTTGTTGCCGGTCGGTCTCGCTTTGTCAGACGGTGCTTTATTAGTGAGCTCTGTTTTGTCCTCATCGGCGAAGGAGGGCGAAGCAGTAGCGTTTTTTTCGGCCCTCTCTGAGATGGAGGGCTCTTTTTCTTCGCTGGCTGCATTTCTCAGTGCGGGTTCCCAAGTGTGATTGTTCCGTCCTGAGGGCGATAGCCGAACGGGTAATGGCGAAGTCGGTATGGGCGGTAGCTTGGTTGTGTTAGGGTGTTGGTTTTGTTTATCCTGTTCGAAGAGGCTTTGAGACACCTTAGATGCGATGTCTGGTATGGGTGCTAACTCAGCGAGGCTATCTCCAGTAATGCCGATTTCTCGTATGGCTCCTAGGTCTGCTTCGTTGTTTTGCAAGCTCGGGAAAGCCGGCATGCTGTCCAGAGAGTTATCGTGGCTACCCTTCAGTGACGAGAGGGTTGAGAAAGGAGCGGATGCAGAATTCTCGGAGGAGCCATCATCCTGAGACGAAAGGTATGGCGGCGCGTCACCGGTTGAAAAACTAGCAGGCTCTTTAGGCACTTTAACGTAAGGGGGTAGTGGCTTTGGGTTGAACGAGGTATTGGTGATTTTTTAGATCATCAATCAGATGTTGGGCTCATCGTTGTTTGAGGGATAGGTCTCGGGGCTGATCTGTTTTGGTAGACCATTGGGGTCGTGGGTAATCGAGTCTGAAGCAACGGGTGGGGTTGGGCTGTTGGGTGACTCGATTGTCGGGTTAATTCCTGTCAGTGAACCGAGATTAGGTCTTGGTATCGATGGTCCAGCGTAATTGGTTGCAGTGACATTGGTGGGGTGGGTTGAGACGTCTCCCATGGCGGCGCTGGCAATGCGAGCGAAGCGTTGGCTGAGTTCTTCACGATCTACCTTTTTTGCACTCAGTGCAGATATTTGCTCATCCATCCGATGTTTCCACTGTTGGATTTCACGGTGCATGTGTTCCATGATTTGGCGAGAATGAGCATCAATTCGAGAGTTCATTTCTGAGCTTAAATTTTCGATTTGTTGAACTAAGTCTTTGCTGCTTCCAGATTCTTCATTGAGCAGACGTTGGCTTAGCTCGTTCATCTGTTCCGTAGCTTCATCAATCTTACCCGCCATATCATTGATTTGGAGTCCGCGGGTGACGCCCTCATGGTGCAGTTGATGGCGCATGTTTTCAGTGGCGGTTTGAAGGTTTTCCTGTGCTACCTTAAATTGATGCTCTGTTTGCTCTAGTTGATGGTTGAGCCGCTGCCCCACTTCTTGATTACTCGAGAGTATTGCAGCCTCGAGTTTTTCGATGCGGTCATTGACTTGCTGCATGTCTTGCCCGATGAGAATGTCTCGAATTTTTTCGACTTGTTCAGCGGGGTTGTTTCGGTCCTGATGGTCCATGGCGGTGTTCGCGATAAAGTGGTGTTTGCAAGGGTGGGAATGAGAAATTGCGCGTTTGGATTACGAATTAATAAAGCCAATTTGTTTATTAATGTAATGACTCATAATAGGGTCCTCGTTGAACTCTTGTAAATGGATTTTCGTAAGCTTCGCTTTCATTGATAATTGCCATTGTCTAAAATCATGCACTCATGTGGTAATTGTTGGTGTATTGTTGACTTAGCTGTGCTATAGAAGCAACGTAATGGTTGATGAGAACAAGGAGGATACAGTGCTTGCATCTGCTTATGCGCAGACGCGTAAAAGCTTAATCGCCAGGCTCGACAACTGGGAGGATCAAAAGACATGGGATGATTTTTACAAAACCTACTGGAAGCTCATTTATGCCGTTGGCCTGAAGGCGGGCTTGAGATCGGAAGAGGCTTTTGATGTGGTCCAAGAGACTATTCTCTCCATCGCTAAACAGAGTAAGAAAAACATGTATGACCCAGATAAAGGGTCTTTTAAGTCATGGCTCATGAATATGACTCGGTGGCGTATCAATGACCAATTTAGAAAACGAAAAAAGGACACTGCTATGAACATCGCGGAATGGGAGGATGAAGGCCAGAGGGTTGCAGTGGTGGAGCGAATAGAGGACCCTCAAAGTGGTACTCTAGAGCGTTTATGGGATGTAGAATGGAAAAAAAATCTGGCTGATGCCGCACTCGCTAGAGTGCGGGCGCAAGTTTCTCCAAAGCAGTATCAAATCTTTGATTGTTACGTGATAAGAGAATGGGATGCTAACAAAGTTCAGGATCGCTTGGGCGTGAGCATGTCTCAGGTTTACCTTGCGAAGCATCGGGTGGGCAAAATACTGAAGAAGGAATTGGCTAGGCTGAACGAAGATGCGGGGTAAAAATCGTCCAGAGCCAGTTATTCCCGATCATGAGGTGCTTCGAAAAATTGGCGGAGGTTCCTACGGCGAGGTATGGTTAGCGAGGGGTGTCACGGGCGCTATGCGTGCAGTGAAGCTAGTGCGCCGCGAAGACTTTGAAGATGAAATAGGCTTTGAAAGAGAATTTGAGGGGATTCTCAAGTATGAGCCTATATCGAGAGACCACCCAGGTTTAGTCAACATTCTGCACGTTGGCAGGAGTAAAGATAAAGACGAAGGTGACTTTTATTATTACGTCATGGAGTTGGGCGACGATGTCCACGAGGGTGATGAATTCAACCCGGTTGAATATGAGCCGCGGAATTTACGTACTGATCTAAAGGCGGCGAATGGCAAGCCTATTGACTCAGATTTGGTCATCATTGTTGGCTTGAGATTGGCTCAGGCATTAGCTCACCTTCATGATCAGGGCCTGGCTCACCGTGACATAAAACCATCTAATATTATTTTTGTCGGTGGCAAGGCGAAGCTTGCAGATATTGGATTGGTTGCTGCAAGAGGCCAAAGGACCTTTGTAGGTACTGAAGGATTTGTCCCACCCGAAGGGCCTGGCTCGGCAAGAGCTGATATCTATGGTTTAGGTAAGGTTCTCTATGAGATGGCCACCGGTAAAGATCGCCTGCAGTTTCCCGAATTGCCGGACGAATTACCAGATGAGACGAACAAGAAACGCTGGCTAGCACTCAATCAGGTAATTTGTGATGTTTGTGAGCCGCGTGCATCAAAGCGAATTATCACCACGGCCAGTGAGCTTACCAATAGCTTTGATAGGCTAAAGCGTGGCCAGCGAGTTCGATCATCTCAGCACGGAGTTAAGTTTTGGGCTCTGCCATTAGTGGCCATTTTTCTTATCTCTGTGATTTGGCTTTTTCGCGGTAACCTCGCAGATGTGTGGGGAGCGTCCGAAGTATCCACTCGAGTCAGTCCAAGTCAGTCAGGCTTTATTAAGGTCGTGAGTGACCCCGAAGGGGCAGAAATTTATGATTTAGATGGTCAGTTCATGGGTATTACCCCACTTCAAAATATCGAGTTAGCAGCGGGTAGTCATTACGAGTTTGAGTTCAGAATGCAGGGATACCGGAACGAACATGTTGAGGGAGATGTGATTGCAAATAAAACAACGACGGTGGAGAAAGTTCTCTCTGTCTATGCACCACCTATTGTGGATGAGGAATGGGTGGATAATTTCGGTGTCAAGTATCAGCCTGCTAATGGTGGTCATGTTAGCTCCGGTTATGTGCGAAAGTATCAGTGGACGCGCTTTATGCGTGAGGCCGGTAAATCATTCCCGTTTGAAGTTGTATCGCATAGTGAACGAGGCACTAGGAGGTCAGTAGTGATAGTCTCGAAATCTGCTGCCGATGCCTATTGCGAGTGGCAGAGCCAATCTGCTCTTGATGGAGGTTACCTCAGTGAGTTGGAGTATATCTCGCCTCAAATAGATACTAATTTTAAAAACCCACAGATATCTGGCGCAGCAAAAAATAAGCAATGGCATCCATTTCGGACTGCCGTTATGCGAATACCATTTGCCAGTATTGAGTTAACGAGTGAGCCAGAGGGAGCTTTGATTCAAATCGATGGCCAGTATCAAGGAGTGACCCCGCTTTTCATAGAGTCGATCAAGCCAGGGGGTATTGAGGTGCATATGACTCTAGAGGGCTATCGTCGTCACGCTCAATCGATTGAGCTTAAAGATCGTGAAGACAGGAAGATGCACGTGGCTATGCAACGTAACAATAGTGTCGTATTTGGAGAAAAATGGCAAAATAGCTTGGGTATGCAATTAGTCCCGCTGACAGAAGATTTATTGGTATCGGTGTGGGAAACTCGCAAGGTAGATTACTTAGCCTTTTGCAGAGATTCTAAAATGCCTGTAAGTCCTCTGCCGGATTTCAAACAAGGTCCATTGCACCCAGGGGTTAATATTTCGAGAGTTGATGCGACGGCCTTCTGTGAATGGCTTACCGAGAGGGAGCGAGAGTTAGAGCGTATATCTGGGGATGAAAAGTATCGCTTGCTCACAGATCTTGAATGGAGCCTTGCTTCGGGTCTCGATGAAAATGTAAATTATTTGCCCTCACGCCGCGAGATGAGGGTGGAGAAATCATTTCCCTGGGGGAGGGTTTGGCCGCCAGAAGACGCGGATGTGTTGGTGGGTAATTTAGCCGGAAAGTCTGCCTCGAAGGCTGAGGATACACCACGAGACAGAACCTTGATGAGCTATGATGACGGTTATGCAAAAACTTCACCTGTGGGAATGTTTTTGCCCAATGCAATTGGAGTCTATGATTTGGCAGGGAATGTGTCTGAGTGGGTTGCGGATGATTATGCTGAGGATGGTGAATATGGTGTCTTGCGCGGAGGGAACTGGGGTAGCTATCTAGCAAAGCACCTCTATATCAGTAGCCGTAATGCAATGAAGTCGACAAAAACTGGTGATCGTTATGGATTTCGAGTGATACTGGCAAAAAACAAACCAAGATTGACAACTGAGCTCGAGGAAGACGATGCTTCCACTCAGGAACCGTAATGGTTCATCACAACTAGCCGAATAACATATGGTAGAAATTAAAATTAATTACGAAGGGGAACTGCAGTGTGTGAATACTCATGGCCCATCTAAGACGACTTGTGTGACAGATGCTCCAGTTGACAACAACGGACGTGGTTTGTCATTTTCGCCTACTGATCTTTTGGCTACAGCTCTGGGTAGTTGCATGGCGACTATCATGGGTATAGTTGCTGAGCGCAAAGACATCAACTTAGAGGGGATGGTTATCACAGTGGGTAAGCATATGTCAGACGATATGCCTCGCAGAATAGCGCGCATTGATGTCCGTATCGAGATGCCTTTGTCTGAGGATCACCCGCAAAGAAAAATTCTTGAGAGCTCAGCACTGAGTTGTCCAGTTCATCAGAGTATTCACCCCGATGTGGAGGTGCCTATCGAGTGGTGTTGGAAATCTAAGGAGTATAGCTCCTAAGCATCCCAATGATTTCATCTCTCAGGTTAATAAATTTCCGGTGTTTTGACACACTGGTGTTGAATTTTCCTAAATCGGGTGCGGTAATTGTTGGGGCCAATGCGCACGGGAAAACCTCAATCCTTGAAGCTGTGTGTGTGATGGTCAGGCTTCATTCTCCCCGCAGCACTCGGCTGGGTAAAATAGTCAAGGTTGAGCAAGTCGGTTTTGGCGTTGCTGGGAAAGCATGGGGTGCAGAGTTGCAGGTTAACTTTGGCTCTCGGAAGGGGGTAGAAATGAAAGTAGATGATGAGCTCGTTCCCAGGCAGAGTGACTACCTTGGTCTGGGCGGGTTGATTGTATGGATGGGCAATGATGACTTGGAGTTGGTGCGTGGCTCAGGTCGTGCTCGGAGGCGTTATCTTGATTTTATCGGATGTCAGCTAGATCCTGCTTACCGTGATCATCTGAATCGATACAATCGTGTATTAAAAGCGCGTAATCTTCTGCTTAAGGATCGTTCGTTGAGAGAGTCTGAAATCGCTGCATATACCGAACTACTCATAAAACATGGCAAGTTTGTATCCGAGTCGCGGAGTGCTTTGGTTGAAATGCTGAACCCGGAAGCTGTCAAAGCGCAGCATCAAGTCAGCGCTTGTGACGAACGTATCTCCATTAAATATGTATGCGGATCGGGAGATGATTTAGCGACAAGCTTGGAGATGACGGCTGAGCGTGAGCGCCGTCTGGGTCAGACGGTTGTCGGACCACACCGAGATGAGCTTGATCTCATGATCAATGGCATGGCGGCTGCTGATTTCGCAAGCGAAGGGCAACAGCGAACAATGGCTTTGTCTCTAAAATTAGCTCAAGGTGAGTTGCTCCAGGCCCAGACAGGAAAAATGCCAGTCTATCTACTCGATGATATTTTTGGTGAGCTTGACCCAGCTCGACGGAATGCTCTCATGAGTGCATTGCCGGTAAATGCTCAAAAGCTCATTACAACGACTCACATTGATTGGATGGAAGATGAGTTCGAGGTTATCCAGATGAACGGCATAGGTAGCGTTCGTTAAGCTGGCATATAAAGACGCCAATTGTCAGGTATTACACATTAGCCAGGCACCCCGGGCAATTTTGAACATAATGTCCTGGAGATAGCTCAGTAAAATTTGGCTGTGTATTTGTGAGGCAGAGCGAACGATCTCCCAAGGTGTTGCGATCATGAAACGCACAGCCTTTTTGTGGTGCTGACAGGTCCGGCGGTGTGCCGGGTATGGTGTAAAGTGCTTCTCCTTTAGAATGAGTTGCGGGAATGCTTTTCATGAGCGCGCGAGTGTAAGCATGGAGAGGCTTACGGAATAAATCTTTAGTAGGGGCGCGTTCGATCAGTCGGCCAGCATACATGACATTGACGAGATCGCAGGTCTGGTGAACGACTGCAAGATCGTGAGTGATTAGGATGACTGCTGTGTCTAGCTGTTGTTGCCTATCTTTGATGAGATCCAGCACTTGTTTTTGCACGGTGACATCCAGAGCTGTGGTAGGCTCGTCGCAGATCAATAGCTCTGGTCGTGTGATGAGTGCCATGGCGATCATTACTCGCTGACGCATGCCGCCCGAAAATTCGTGGGGGTATGAATCAATACGCTTTTCGGGCTCAGGTATACCGACTTCTGCAAGGGCATCAATCGCCATGTGAAGAGCTTTTTGACCCTTGATACCGTCATGGATTTCGAGCGGCTCTGTGAGCTGGGTGGAAATTTTCAGATAGGGGTTGAGCGAGGTCATCGGATCTTGGAAAATCATGGAGATCCGTTTGCCTCTTATTTTTCTGAGTTGCTTGATGTTTGCTGCAAGTAGATCGATTCCGTCAAAGATGGCTTTGCCAGCATGAATTTTACCGGGAGGCTGTGGAATGAGACCAACCAGTGAGTAACATGTCACCGACTTGCCTGAACCAGATTCACCAACAATGCCAACAGTTTGTCCTTTCTCAACAGAGAATGAGACATCTTCAACAGCTTTCACAATGCCGTTGCGGGTATGAAATCGAGTGGTTAAGTGCTGAACATCGAGAAGTGCCATGGTTAAAATGGAGGTGTCTAGAGGTGTGTGTCGACTTGAAATGTATAATGATCGTAGGCATTTTTGATGATTTCAATATCATCTGCTTGATATGCTTTTTTTTCATCGTGTCCCCATATCACGTCTGGCCAAGCGGGGTCTGTCTTATAGCGGGCAACAATATGAATATGTAGTTGAGGAACAATGTTTCCAATGGCAGCGACATTGATTTTATCTGGTTTAAAATGAGATTCGACGAATCGTGATATCTCACGAATTGTTTGCATGACGGATTGATAGTCGGCCGTCTCTAATTGGTGCAAGTCGACGATATGATTCTCCACTTCCGGTATGAGAATGAACCATGGAAAAACAGCATTCTTTTTAAGTAAGATGTGGCATTTGCCACGCATGCCAAAGTCAATGCCTCCTGCATGGAGTCGTTCGTGGAGGGAGAATGGCATGCTGCTGATGAATTCTAAACTAACTTTCTTAACTTTGAGCTATTCTGCTGTTAGCCTTTTTTTTCTGAGGAGGCGTTTCTTGATCGAATTGAAAAAGTAATCGGTATACCTGGAGCTGGGTGGTCCTCCCGCAGTCGGTTAGTCAGGTATTGTTGGTAGTTTTCTTGCATCAGACGCTTGTCATTCACAAAAAGTATATAAGTGGGGACTGGAATAGCAGTGTAGCGGTCGTTGGTTGCTGCGGTCGCATAGAGAAGCTTGAGCCGCCTGTTGCCCTTTTTGCTTTGTGGCGGTTTTTTGTCAAATGCGAGACCAAGAAAGCGGTTGAGCTTGCCTGTAGTTATCGGGTTTTGTGCATGTTTGCGGATCTCGGCAATCTTGCTAAAGATGAGGCCGATGGATTGTTTCTGCAGTGCTGACACGCATACGTATGGTGCATAAGATAAGAAGAAAAGCTCTGAACGAGTATGCTCAGTTGCCTCTTCCAGACGCACGTTTTTGGCGGCTCCCGGATGATAGAGGTCAAACTTGTTGAGCACAATGAGGCAGGGTTTGTTCTCACTTTGAATCATACGTGCGATTTTACGGTCTTGGGATGATATTCCTTCGGCGCAGTCGACTACGAGAAGGCAAATATCGGCACGGCGTATTGACCGTTCAGCACGCATGGCAGAGAAAATTTCGACAGATGAGTCCATTTTGGTGCGGCGGCGTATACCCGCGGTATCGATCAGGGTGTGAAGTTCACCAAGGAATTCGTATGGTATATCAACAGAGTCTCGCGTGGTGCCGGCAATGTCGGATACAATGGTGCGTTCATCTTTGAGGATGGCGTTGACGAGTGAGGATTTACCGGCATTGGGTTTGCCTACTATCGCTATTTTGAGACCTTCGCGTTTTACTTCTTGCTCTGCAGCCTCGATGACGTCGTTAAGTGGGCTCACCACTGCATCAATGGCGTCAGCGATGCTGCCCATGTTACGACCTAATTCCGCCGAAACCGTGAGGCCCGCGCCGTATCCAAGCGAGGCGAAATCTCCCGATAGTTGTTCCTGACCTTCATTGTCAGCTTTATTGATGACGAGCTGAATAGGTGCTTTGGATCGGCGGAGTTTTTGGGCAAGAGCCTCGTCGATGGCTGTTACGCCGTCTTTGGCATCGACAACAAAGAGAATGAGATCAGCGGTCTGCATGGCGATGTCAGCCTCTGTTGCCACCGCGTCGCCAAAGCTATCATCCAGTGTGGCTCCGATGCCCCCGGTGTCGATGAGTGTGCAAGGTGAGCTGCTGATGTTGCAAGGAGCTGATATGCGGTCTCGGGTAACGCCTGGTTGGTCATGCACGATGGCAATTCTTCGGCCTGCAAGACGATTGAAGAGGGCTGATTTTCCGACATTTGGCCGGCCGACGATGGCTACAGTTGGCATATTATAGATGGAGAGGTAAAATAGGCTACTCTGCCGTGTGGTGTTCGTGTAGCATGTGCAGTCCTTGACGGAAATACTCAATGCCTGACCAGACGGTGAAGATGGTTGCCAAAATTGTTGGGTAAATAGGGGAGAGTGGAATGACTTTGAGCATGACCCAGCCGAGCAAAAGCATTTGGGTGAAGGTGCAAATCTTGCCGCTCCAATGTGGATTGATGGGGACGTGGGAGTTGAAGTAGTGCAGAATCCAAATGCCTACAATAATAATGATGTCTCGTGCTATCATTAACACAGTAAACCAGATGGGGATGTGCCAGCCCTCACCCCAAGGTATGAAGGTGAGGAATACAATGCCAGTTAAGAGTAAAGTCTTATCAGCCATCGGGTCGATGAAGGCCCCAAACTTACTTTTCTGATTGAAGTGTCGGGCTATGTATCCATCGATGCCGTCGCTCAATGCCGCGGCAATGAAGACGCCGACAGCCCACCAACGTATGGTTTCATTGGGCAGCCCTGCTTTAACACTCTCCCCATAATACACAGCAAGCACGGCGAAAATGGGTGCGCACAAAAGGCGACCAACAGTGATTTTAGATGCCAATGTCACATTAGCATTGTCTTGTTTGAAGTTTTCGGTGTCAAGTATTGCTATTTCTTTGTGTGGAGGCTCTGATGTCTGGAGTGAATCAGACTGAAATCAAGCAGCGTTTAGACGCGATGGGGGTAAATCCATCTAAGAAGTTGGGCCAGAATTTCCTGATTGATGAAAACGTAGCTCGGTGGATTGTCGGTCAACTTGAGATCGAGCACGGTGACACCGTGGTGGAGGTTGGGCCTGGGACTGGGGCACTGACTGAGCATGTCGTAAATGTCGCGGATAGAGTTATCCTGATAGAGTTTGACGCACGTTTGGCAGAGGGCTTAGAGAAACGTTATCAAGACGTTGATCATGTAGAGGTGCATCACTGTGATGGTGCGCGATTTGATACAAGGCAGCTTTTTAAGTGTCAGCCAGTCAAGCTGCTTGGTAATTTGCCTTATTCTGCCGGTGGTGCGATTATGAGGAATTTCATGAAGAAGCCATCGCCAGTATGCAAGGCAGTGCTGATGCTCCAAAAAGAATTTATTGATCGAATTATTGCTGCCCCAAAAACCAAGGCTTTCGGGGTGTTGTCTCTTAGGATGCAAAGCGAATGGCAAAGCCGCCCTGTGAAAACTATTCCTCCCCAAGCATTTTTCCCGCGACCGCTGATTGATTCTACGGTGATGGTTTGTGATCCTCGCCCTGAGGATCTGCCTGTATATGACGCGCGTCTTTTTGATGAGTTGATTCGTAGAGGTTTCGCTCAACGCAGAAAGCAAGTTCGCAAGCAGATGCCTGAGACTAAGCAATGGGAGGATGCCGCATCGCTGATTGGAGTGCCCGAAACGGCTCGGGCTGAGGAGATAGGTCTAGAGCAATGGGTGGAGCTGACTCGTTATTACGACGACAATCCACTTAAAGATAATGCCCAAGATGGTAACGAGCTTTTTGATGTTGTTGATGCAGATGACAATATAGTGCGGCAAGAGAGTCGTGATGTTGTTCATCGTGATGACCTGCTTCACCGAGCGGTTCACATTTTTGTTTTTAACAAACATAGAGAGCTTTTTTTGCAGAAGCGGTCTCGACTTAAGGATAAGCATCCTGGAGTATGGGATTCGAGTGCAGCAGGCCACTTGAATGCTGGTGAGGGATATGACGAAACGGCAGTCCGCGAGCTTGAGGAGGAACTAGGGATTAGGTCTGATGACCTTCAACAAGCTGCCACACTCAGTGCCACTGCTGAAACTGGCTGGGAGCACATTGTGTTGTATTTGGCGCGACACGACGGTGCTCTCCGGTTCCCATGTAGTGAAATAGAAACAGGTCAGTGGTTTTCAATGGATGAAATTAGGCTCTGGGTGCAGAAGAGGCCGGCCGATTTTGCCAGCGGATTCATCGAATGTTGGAATGCGTTTGATGCCAAATTGAAGGCCAATGAGGAGGCGGATGAAGCTGGAGCCTGATGGCCCTATCTCTAATCTACGTCCTTAGGGTAAATCATAGTTGGCCATTAGAGATTGGCAGCTGGAAAACTAGGAAGCTGGCAGGGGTGTGGTAGGTCCACCAGGAGTCGAACCTGGATCTACGGCTTCGGAGGCCGTCATACTATCCATTGTACTATGGACCCTTGTTGTGACATGTCTCTATGACTTATTGTGGATGTGTTTACACGAACAAAGCTCACTCATCACAATGGTGGGGATGGGGTAATGCTTCGTGTAAGGCAAGTCAAGAAGTGAGTTGGCCATTAAACAATGAGTATGATACACATCTTTACATGAAATCTGCAGCTCAGGCTCATTATAACAGTATCCGATAAAATGGGGGGGATTTCCTGCTTTACTCGGAATCGCATAATACTAGTCTGCTTTGGCTAGGTAAAATTAAAAGAGGTAGACATCTTGACCAAAACATTTTTTAATTCCCAGAGAGACTGTCAATTGACAATGGTGTATTATTTTCGTTTTGATCAGACAGCAAATCACCTCTTACCAAACAATTCATCCAATAATATTATGAACCGAACATCCCACTATTTCTCCAAAACAGGAATCATCGTATCTGCTGTAAGCTTAATGTCGTCTCCTTCTTTGTTTGCTGCCGACGCAAGCGTGCTTCAACGCTATGTCATTGATGGTGGTTGGCCAATGATTCTGATCGGGCTATTGATTCTCTGCCTCATTGCGCTTTGTGTTTTCAATTTCATGAATTTAACGCGAGCCAAGTTTGTTCCTGACGATTTGAAAGCTGGGCTTATGGATCACATGATCAACTGCCGAATTCGCTCGGCCATTGAGCTCGGTGCATCTCACCCAAGCTACTTAGGTAGAATGATGGCATACGCTCTGCCTAACGTTGATGCTCGCAGGCCAGAGGATTTGGGCCGAGATTATGTGGAGGACGCTATTGCTGATTTTACAATCAACGAGAACCGTAAGAGCATGACGCTGATTAATTATGTCTCACTGATTGCTCAGGCGGCACCCATGCTAGGCTTATTTGGAACCGTTCTTGGTATGGTTGGAGCGTTTGGCACGCTGGCTAGTGGAGATGGTTCTGCTGATCCATCGGCACTTGCTGGAGATATTTCTGTTGCGCTGCTGACTACTCTCTGGGGTTTGGTTACAGCAATTCCATCTCTCACGGCTTATTTCTTCTTCAAAAATAAGCTTAGTAACCTCGTCGCTGAATGTCATCAGACAGCTGAGGAGTTGGTTAATGCTTCAATCCAAACAGTCAATGGCGATGCTCACTTGGCCAAAATACCCGAGGGGATCGCAGTTTAAGTGAGATTTGACCTTACCCAACAATGTTTGACTGGATTGCACCCAGATTGATTGTATCTTAGGCTATGGCATCAAAAAAATTACACAGAGCAGCTGCAGGCAGTGGTGAGGAGCTGCAAGTGGACATGTCTCCGATGATTGACATGGTGTTTTTGTTGCTCATTTTCTTCATTGTGGCATCGACTGTGATCGTGGTGAAGCAAGATCCTGAGGTGGAGCCGCCAGTTGCCAAGTATTCGAAAAAGGCCAAGGACGGCAAGGGTCGTATTGTGATTAACGTTCGCCAAGACGGCACTTTTCTAGCGGAGACGGCAACGTTAACCTTCGATGACGCTGAGGATATTAAGAAATACGTTAAGGAGCGTAAAGCTATTGAGGAGGGTAAGGGACTTGTGCCAGTGATCCATTTGCGTGGAGACCAAGGTGTTGCGTTCAGGCACGTCAGAAAAGTAATTCGAGCTGCCGCTGTAGCGGGGGTAGATAATGTGATTTTCTCAGTCTACGGGTTTGAGAAGTAGTAGAAATTAAAGAGTAAAGCTGTAATCAACCATGTCTCGTAAGAAAAAGGGTGAAGATTTTGAAGAGGATGAACCAGGTTTGGATATTTCATCATTGATTGATGTTTGTTTCCTGCTGCTGATTTATTTTTTGGTAACCACAACGATTCAGCCAAGAGAGCAGGATTTGAGGATGACCTTGCCAGCTGCTGCACCGAGTGACACACCTCCAGTCCTTGCGCCTATGTTCATCAAAGTCGACAAGGCAGGGGATATCTACATTAACCAAGGTGAAGCCGCGGAGCTCGTTGAGTCTGATGCAGCCAGTCGTAAATTGCCTGAGTTGACGATACGACTTGATGGCTACGTCGCCACAGCCAAAGCCGGGGCACAAGAACCCATCGTCCAAATATGGGCAGATGGAGACGCTGAGCAACAACGCATCGTCGATGTGCTCAATTGTCTAGCTGGGCTGGAAATCAATAAGGTTACTTTTACGGATTTGATCGACGGTTTGTAACCAAAGCTTTATCACCATAGGCTATGCCTTTCATTGTTGCTCAGACATAACCTTAAACAGCATGAAATCAGCGTGATTAACCGATACTCTAAAACTAAAAATATGTTTCCTAAGATAAAATCAATCTCTCAATTTTTCGTGGTTTTGCTGATCGTATCTGTTGCGATTACAACGAAGGCAGAAGCTCAAGGTTTGCAGGATCGGTTGTCTGAAGCGGCTAAGGCATATAAGCAGGGTGATTATATCGGCAGTCAAAGCATCTTCGCAAGGGTTACCGAGAAATTCGGACGCAGGGCTCCGATGCTTTATGGACCTAAGTTTGGACTTGTTTATTATCGAAAAGGATTATGTGAGTTGAAGCTTGCAGGTATGGCAAAAAGATCCAAGCAAGCAGCGGATGCTCAAAAATGGTTTGAAGCAGCGGCTAGCTCGTTCGATGCATGTTATACAAAATTCCCAACTGGCGCACCTAACATGCCACCAACCATCAATACAGCCCATAAGGCTAGCTTGCAGAGGTGGGCTGAGGCTAAAATGGGGATTAAGGATTACGAAGAGGCTATTCGCCTCTACCTGAAATTTATTGCAGAGCGCGACAAGGCGCGCGACGAATTTCAGCCGAGTCGGGGAGGGGTCTGCATCAACTTGGCAATTTGCTACTTTCTGCAAGCGAAGCCCGATTTTGAGGAGGGTATCAGTAAATTCGAACAGGCCCTCACGAATAAAGTGAGCTGGCAAACCTCAGATTCTGGAGTTATTGCCGCTTTCTTGGCTTTGTCTCAGGCTGTTGTTAAAGAAAACAAGGAGAGTGCCATGGTCGATTTTCTCAATGCAAACAGAGCCGACCTCACCCTGAAGCCCTATCAAATGCATGAATTTTCGCCGTTATTTTTCAAACTTGCTGCTAACGCTCTTGAGGTTGATATGAATGTGGCAGCCTTGAACTTATACTCAATGATCCCGAGCTCAGAGGTGATGATGCAAGATATGCAATCTCGCATCGACCAATTGCCGGGTCGCCGTGGTATTGTTGATGGTAACAATACGATCGAGGTTGCTCGTCTCAAGAAAGGGCTTGAGAACTTGAAGGAGAAAATGAATTCTGGAGATCCTGATGATGTGGGGATTTTGACCGCTATGTGTTATTTACACGACAAGGTGGGTAATCAACGTGGGGTCTATGGAGGTTTACAAATGCTCGAACGTTACTACAACAAGAGCAAGAACCGTGAGGCAAACCTCTACAACTTAGTCCGAGTTTCATCTCTTATTGGTCGGATTATGGAGACTGAAAAATATGGGCGGATCTTCTTGGATGCCTATCCCGAGAGCGATAAAGCTGAAGGGGTGCGTCGAATGATGCTCACAAGTTTGTTCTTTGCGGGTGAATACGAAAAATGCCTCAGCGTGGCTGAGTCAGTGATTGAGGTTGTTCCTGAAAATACCGAGCAGCACGATATATGCTTATTTGTAATAGGGGGAAGTTATTTTTACTTGGGGCGTTTTGATGAGGCGGGGCCTGAGATTGACAAGCACATTGAAGCTTACCCAGAGAGCAAGTTGATCATGCACTCACGCTATTATCAGGCATCGAACCATACTCGTATGCAGAATTGGGCCGAAGCGGCCGAGCTGCTCGACAAGTTTTTTGAAGATTACCCTGACCCTGGTCAAAATGTCTACACTTCGATAGCACTCTATGATCGTGCAAATTGTTATTTTGCAGAAAGTGAATATGAGCCAGCATTGGTTGTCTTGCAGCGCTTGGAAGATGAATTCCCTCAATCAAGTATGATTGACTTGGCTTACAGCATGAGAGGTAACATACATGAAAGTATGCAGGATTTTGACGATGCTGAAAATTATTACAAACGTGCTCTTGAGGTGGCAGAGCAGCGTGAAAATGACAGTGTAGCGGGGGAGGCTTTAAGCTATCTGGTTGGGATGCTTGCCACGCAAAAAGGTCCAGACAAGAATAACCCGCTTCCAAGGCTCTTGGATGCGATACCATTCTACGATCAATTCATGGAGAAATACAACTCGACTCCATTTAAGCCTCAGGTCGTAGTGCACGGTATGGCCGCCATGAAAGCTGCAAATCGTGAGGATGAAGGTTTGGAAAATTTGCAAAAAGTTATCAGCGGCCTAGCTGGTAATGAGAGACAGTTCTTTCTCGAAGAATCTGTGAATGCTTACTCTGATTTTTTCTTGCAAAAAGAGGGCAATACTCCCGCGATGCTCAAAGAGCTATACTATGATTTCCCTGGCATAGATTTGAGTAATAGCCGAGTGTTGGCACTTTTACGCATTGCGGTGATTGGGGTTTTTGAAGAGCAGTTACAAGCTGCTGAGGCAGTAAAGGATAAAGATTTAACGATGCGATACAATGCTGATATCAAAGCTCTATTCAAAGATCTTAAGAGTGAGTTTGATCCAAAGGATTTAACCAACTTTGTCTTAGTGCGAATAGGTGATTACCTCAGAACCAAAACTTCGGTTCCCAAGGAAGCTTTGTCCTATTATGAAGAACTTCTAACACGAGAAGATAAATTCGGTGAATTCAAGGCTCGCCTAGGTATTGCTGATGTTCTGGGGGACTCTGACAGTGTAGAGGACAATAAAACGGCGATTCTCAGCTTAGAGGACGTGATGAAACGCACGACAGACGATGAACAGATCCAAGAGGAAGCGCTTTTCCGCATCATTGAATTAAGTGGGAAAATCAAAGATTGGGCCAAATGTGAGACGGCATGCAGAAGCTATCTCGATGCCAAGTATGGAAAGCATGCGGCACAAGTCAGCTACTTATTTGCAGTCTCTTTTGATAAACGCGGTATGAATGAAGATGCGCTGTTTTATTATGGTAATGTCTATAATCGCTATCGAGGCTTCATTTTAATTTCAGCGCCATCAGTTCATCGGGTGATGGAAATCATGTGGGATCGCAATATGAAAACGGGTGAGCAAGTCGGCAGTGGTGACAAAGCGATTACGCTTGATATGAGTGATCGGCAAACATGTTATCAAAAGATTGGGTATCCCTATATAAATGGCACCAAACGTATACGCGAGACCAATCCGGACATGACAGATGAAGAGAAAGCATTGTGGGACTCTCTTGCTGCTTTAATCAAAAAATACGAAACTTCGGGGCTGATCAAAACCATGGAGCAGGTGCGCGAAGAAGAGGCAGAGGCAAAGCGTCGTGGAAAAGGTTAATCAATTTATGCTATTTTATCAGTGCGCAATCCGCCTCTAAGTAAATTCTAAAACTTCAATGAAGACTCAATCAATTATCTCTGTTTTATGCAGCTTGTGTATCTTATGTATTGCAGAAGTGGGAGCGCAGAGCGCGCCTGTTCTGGCCAAAGGTAGGTTGTTTTATGCTGATGGCTCCCACGATGATGTGTATCTTATGAGCTACAGAGCTGGCACCGCGACTTATCGAACGAATTTGAAGTCACTCAATATTATACAGGTGAAAAAGCCCAAGTTGGAATCGATTTATTTCTATGAGCCCGATATTTTCTCCGAGGCAATGCGACTATACCGTGCGAAGAACTCCGTCGATGCTCGGGCTAAATTCGCTGAGTGTGAGGTAACTTACAAAGCTGTAGACAGCCTGCCTGATAATTACGCTACCCTTGCTGGATTCTATAAAATGGAGTGCAGTCGCAGGCTTTATGACTTGGATGCACTCAGTAGTGAGCTTGAGAAATTTAGAAAAGATGGGCTAACCAGAAATTTTCAATTTCAGCAGTTAGAGGTATATGCGTTATGGGAGGCGGTTCGTCTGAAAGATTGGGCGCGCCTCGATCGTCTTGCTCAATCATGGCTTGATCGAAAATTTCCATCAGAACTGCGTGTGCAAATAGAATATTGTCATGCTTTAGCATTGGAGCAACTGGTCAAAGAGGATGCAACGCGTTTCGAGGAGCTGATTGACGCATACAGCCGTGTTTTGAGCGCTGACGCATCGGCTTCTATTGATCTGGTATTAAAAGCGGCTAATAGCCTGCTTCGTATTTATGCAGAAGATGAGGAGGTTGTTTTTGTAATGAAGAACTGGGACCCTAGTGAAGAAAGGGCAGCTCTGGCTGGTGATCAGAAGTTGATAGATGCTATAAAGCTGGTGCGCTATTACCAACAGGTAGGCTTTGACGCTATTGAACCTTTGGCTGACAACTACGAGAAGTTTCTTGATTACGATCTTTCTAATGATGCACCCACAGACGATGCTCAGCCAGAAGAGGCGGAGGAAGAGGGCGCAGCCGGTGAAAATTCTGCAGTGGAGGAATAGATCAGCCTCACTCCAAACTCGCACTGATAGCATTGGCGAGGGTCTCGTCTTGGTGCGCGAACACTGTTCGCAAATCCAGATTTAGCATATTGTCGTCCACGGTGCCGACTACCGCAGGATTCCCAGTTCTCAGACGGTATGCCAATTGGTTGACAGATAAATCTCGTGGCTCAACGCGAATAGCAATCGATGGTATTTCAGATTTAGGCATAGTCCCGCCACCTGTGCGTGCCGTAGTTTCAGCGATACTCAATTGGTTTGATATTTGAGAGGGAACCGAGCTTAAGATAGATTCGGCGCGCAGGGTCAGCTCCTGTTTGTCTTTATTGATAAAATCGAGGGCAGGCACTTTGCTTGTGTCATGGCTAAATTTGGTGTCCAGGTAGGTATCGATACACTCTTGCAAGACAGTTAAGATCAACTTGTCGCATCGTATAGCTCGGTAAAATGGCTCTTTTTTAATGCCTGCAATGAGATGGGCTTTGCCGGCAATAATACCCGATTGAGGCCCGCCAAGCAGTTTGTCACCCGAGAAACAAACGAGGTCAACTCCGTGGGCCAGAGAATCTTGAGGTTTGGGTTCGTGGTCGATAGGGGCTATGGTCTCGGTGTTTAATAGAGCCCCAGAACCGATATCTTCAACCAGCGGTAGGCCGTGTTCATGCGCAAGTTCTGCCAATTCTTCGATATTAGGATCGTCCGTAAAGCCGCCGATATAAAAATTAGAACGGTGGACTTTGAGAATCATTGCCGTCTGCGGAGTGATGGCCATGGCGTAGTCATCGAGGTGGGTTTTGTTGGTGGCACCTACTTCTACTAGTTTCGCACCTGATGTTTCTAGTATTTCAGGGATACGGAATCCGCCGCCAATTTCCACTAATTCACCACGAGATACGATCACCTCGTTTTTCTCACCCTTACAGAGATGTCGAAGAGTGATGACCAGAGCCGCTGCACAGTTGTTGACTGCTGTAGCAGCCTCAGTCTCGAGAATAGAGGCCAGTGCCGTTTCAAGGTAGCCTGCGCGCTTGCCTCTTGTTCCCTCGGTCAGATTGAATTCAAGGTTGCAGTAGCCAGTGGCTATTTTGGTAAGTGTTGCAGCTGTCTCTGCCCCAAGTGGTGAGCGGCCAAGGTTGGTGTGAATGACCACGCCCGTTGCATTGATGACTGGCTGCAACCTACTAGCGCTGAATGTGGAGAGTTGCTTGCCGATTTCCGTTTCAATTTGTTGGCGAGTGGGAGTTTGGCCAGCTAAAATATCGGTCCTGAACTGTGAGATCTCACGCTGCACAAAGGCGGTAATCATAGCGCGGGGTAGGGCGCTCTCTTGAGAAAGTGACTTGGCCAAACTCTCGACGGAGGGGAGTTCGCGCAGGGCTTGCTGATTGGATGCCATGGCAACAAAATTAACGCCTCTTCAGGATTTGACAAGGTTGCTTATGAGTCGCAGTCTCTACTTCGTGAGCAATACTATTCATGAGACTCCGTTAGCTTCCTTGCATGTTGAACTTGGAGCCAAAATGGTTCCATTTGCGGGTTGGAATATGCCGGTTCAATATACCAGTATCATTGATGAGCATTCGGCAGTGCGGGACGATGTTGGGATCTTTGATATTTCGCATATGGGCCAATTTTTTGTCGAAGGTGACGGCGCTGAGGCTTGGTTGAACTCTCTGCTGACAAACAATCTGATGAAGCTCGGGATTGGTGAAGGGCAATACTCGATAATGCTTAATGAGCAGGGGGGTGTGATAGATGATTTAATCCTCTACCGTGAAGCCGAGGGGCGTGTCTTTCTTGTGGTGAATGCCTCCATGATTGACGAAGACTTTGCTTGGATGAGTAAGTATCTTCCTCAGGGCCTAGATCTTAAAAACGAGAGCGATCAATGGGCTGCAATGGCCGTGCAGGGTCCTCGTGCCGCGACTTTATTCGCTGAGCTTTTCCCTGACCAGCCGTTGCCGGCGCGCAATGGCATGGCAAGCTGGACACATGAGGGTGAGTTGCTAATGGTATGTAGCACGGGTTACACTGGTGAAGAGGGTTATGAGTTTTTCAGCTCATCAGCAAATGGGAGCTCATGGTTTCAGCGTTTTATTGATGCAGGAGCCAAGCCCTGCGGGCTTGGCGCTCGCGATAGCCTTCGTCTTGAAGTTTGTTACCCTCTCAATGGTTCAGACCTTTCGCCCGAGCACACACCATTGGAAGCGGGTCTGGGCTTTTTCTGTGATCTGGAAAAGGGTGGTGGTTTTATTGGTAGCGAGTCATTGGTGCAACAGAAAGCTGAGGGACTCAAACGACGGCTGGTGGCACTTAAGTATACCGGGCGAGGTGCTCCGCCGCGTGCCCATTACAGTGTCTATGACAAAGAGGGTGAGGTGATCTCAGAGCTTACAAGCGGCGTGCTTTCGCCCAGCCTCAGGGAAGGAATTGCCCTGGCTTATCTGCCCGTTGAACACGCCAAAATAGGCACAATGGTTGACATTGATGTCCGCGGGCGCCGGTTTGAGGCGAAAGTCGTTAAAAAACCCTTTTACAAGAAGGCCTGATGATGCGAAATAAACCACGTCTCAACGGTCATTCACCGTTATCTCTCATAGCACAGCAAATTATCTATATTACATAATCAAATGAACGTTCCTGACAATCTTCGCTACACTTCTGATCACGAGTGGGTTTCACTCAATGGCGACATTGCTACGGTAGGTATTACCGATCACGCTCAAGAAGAGCTTACTGATGTGGTTTTCGTTGAACTTCCGGAAAATGGGCGTGCATGTGATGCTGGTGATCCTGTTGCCGTGGTCGAATCAGTCAAGGCAGCGAGTGATATTTACATTCCCATTGCAGGAGAAATTGTTGAAGGTAATGCTGATCTTGAAGCTGATCCTTCATTGGTCAATACCGACCCTTATGCTGCTGGCTGGATATTTAAGGTGAAACTCAATGATGCGGCTGCGGTCGATGCGCTCATGGATGCGGATGCCTACAAGGGGCTTATTGGCTAAGTAACTTCTTTCGTGCTTATTCGCGGAAACACCCGATTGCTCGCACAACAACATTCATAATGTATAAGGATTTTTGTAGCCGCCACGTTGGAAGTGTTGGAGCTTCTCGTCAGACGCTTATTAAAGAACTAGGCTACGAGCGCATTGATCATTTGATTGATGATGCTGTGCCCGAAAGTATTCGCGGCGGTGAAGCTCTTAAGCTGCCGGATGCGCTCACTGAGACAGCGGCACTTGAGAGACTTCGCGCTATCATGAGCAGAAACAAGGTGCTCAAGTCGTTCATTGGACAAGGATACAGCGGTACTATCGTGCCACCCGTCATTCAGCGTAATATTCTAGAGAATCCCGGGTGGTATACGGCTTATACCCCTTACCAAGCCGAGATAGCGCAGGGGCGCCTGGAGGCATTGTTGAATTTCCAAACCATGATCTCAGATCTTACCGGTCTGGACGTTGCTGGTGCTTCTCTATTGGATGAGGGCACTGCTGCAGCTGAGGCCATGGCGCTCGCTAAGTCTGGCAAGCCACGAGGCACAACGATGTTTGTGGCTGATTCATGCCACCCACAAACGATCAAGGTGGTAGAAACTCGTGCTGAGCCACTTGGGATCAATATCATCGTGGGGGACTGGAAAACATTTGATCCTTCTGCTTGCGATGGTCTTTTTGCCATTTTACTTCAATATCCAGATACACTTGGCCGAATAGAGGACTATCAAGAATTGGTCGAAAAAACTCATCAAGCTGGGGCGTTGGCGATTGTAGCTGCTGATATTTTAGCCCTCACATTGCTTCGTCCTCCAGGAGACTTCGGAGCGGATATTTGCGTGGGTAATAGTCAGCGCTTTGGTGTGCCGTTTGGTTTTGGAGGCCCGCATGCGGCCTTTATGGCTTGCACAGATAAGCTCAAGCGTAAGATGCCAGGCCGCTTGATTGGCGTGTCGGTGGATTCTCAGGGAAACCCAGGCTACCGCCTTTCCTTACAGACCAGAGAGCAACATATTCGGCGGGATAAGGCGACTTCTAATATATGCACGGCGCAGGTATTGCTTGCTGTGATGGCATCGATGTATGCCGTTTATCATGGGCCTGAGGGGCTTAAAAGAATTGCGCATGAGGCTCATCAATCTGCTCGTATTCTGGCGGCAAGTCTCAAGCAAGCTGGCTACGAGCTAACGAGTGAGAGTTTCTTCGATACGATAACGCTAAAGACAGCAAAGCATACCGATAAAATATTAGCAGCAGCTGTAGAGCATGGAGTCAATTTGCGCCGAGTAGATGACGCTCATGTAGCTGTTGCTTGTGATGAGGTTATGGGTGAAGTTGAGCGGCAGCTCGTGCTGCATGCTTTTGGCATCGATCAAGAAGTCTCAGTCCCAATGGACGAGACAGCGTGGGACGGCAGTCATGATCGAGTTTCTGATTTTTGCACAGCACCTGTGTTCAATCGGTTTCATTCAGAAACTGAGATGCTTCGTTATATATCTCGCCTTGAGCAAAAAGATTTAGCACTCAATGAGTCGATGATCGCTCTTGGCTCGTGCACGATGAAGCTCAATGCTACATCAGAAATGATGCCGATGAGCTGGCCCGAAGTAGCACATATTCACCCCTTTGTCCCTGATGATCAATCTATTGGTTATCGTGAAATGCTAGATGAATTGTCAGATTGGCTGGCAAGAATTACAGGTTTTGCTGCCATTTCTCTTCAGCCTAATGCAGGCTCCCAAGGTGAGTATGCTGGCCTTTTGGCGATTCGCCGTTATCACATGGCGAATGGTGACGTAGGTGATGCAGAACGTGATGTGTGCATTATTCCCACCTCGGCACACGGAACGAACCCTGCATCTGCTGTGATGGCAGGTTTCAAAGTTGTTCCTGTAGCCTGTGACGATCAGGGTAATATCGACGTGGTAGATTTGAAGGCCAAGGCTGAGCAGCATAGTGATAAACTTGGAGCCTTGATGGTGACCTATCCATCAACTCATGGTGTTTACGAGTCAACTATTGTTGAGATTTGTGAAGTCATCCATGCTCATGGAGGCCAGGTCTACATGGATGGGGCTAATATGAATGCGCAGGTCGGCTTGACCAGCCC
This sequence comes from Oceaniferula sp., assembly GCA_965657565.1. Classification (GTDB taxonomy): domain Bacteria; phylum Verrucomicrobiota; class Verrucomicrobiia; order Verrucomicrobiales; family Akkermansiaceae; genus Oceaniferula. The sequence goes on along the minus strand of CBFHPA010000003.1, from coordinate 7,971 downwards.
CGGCCTTATCGGTGCAGATGTTTGCCATCTTAATCTTCATAAGACTTTTTGTATTCCTCACGGCGGTGGCGGCCCTGGTGTTGGGCCCATTGGAGTGGCTGAGCAATTGGTTCCATATTTACCCGGGCATAGCATGATGGAGAGTGCGGATGCACCCGTCTGTGCTGCAGCGTATGGTAGTGCGAGTATTAACACTATTTCTTGGATGTATATTGCGATGATGGGGGTTGAGGGACTTACCGAGGCAACCAAAATTGCGATTCTCAATGCCAACTACATGGCGAAGCGACTTGATCCCTATTTCCCCGTTCTATACACGGGCAACAAAGGCTTAGTAGCACACGAATGCATCATCGATACACGCCCATTGGCCGAGCTCAGCGGTATCACTGTTGAGGATGTTGCTAAGCGCCTGATGGACTATGGTTATCATGCTCCAACCATGAGTTGGCCTGTTGCGGGTACTCTGATGATCGAGCCGACTGAGTCTGAGTCAAAAGCTGAGCTTGATAAGTTCTGTGATGCCATGATTTTAATTCATGGAGAAATTCAAGCTGTTATCGACGGCTCTGCTGATAAGGAAGACAATGTATTAAAGAATGCACCGCACACAGCACAAATGGTGATCAGTGACGACTGGAGCCATCCATACTCTCGCGAGCAGGCGGCCTATCCCGTATCGTCATTACGTAATCATAAATTCTGGCCCTCTGTAGGACGTATCGATAATGTCCACGGTGACCGTAATCTCGTTTGCTCCTGTGTGGGCATGGAGGCCTATTCGGAGTAGAGAATTTTCATCAACAGACCAATATGAGTGCCTATACGCCACCCGCTAGCCCCAAAGACGAAGTCTCTGATTATGTATACTTTGCTCGCTTGTGTAGTAAAGTGCGTCTCTGTGATGCAGGTCAACTTGACCCAGAATTTCACCCAAACATGGGTAAGGCCATGGATCTGTGGGTCTGTCAGTTCCTCGAGGTAGACTATGATTCATTACGTGATGTCGTGCTTGCTGGTGCCGATGACCAAGCGGCACTCGAATGGTGCTGGCAAAATGGCAGAAAGCCAAGTGAACATCAGCTGGATTGGTGGAATAGCTATATGCGTAACAGAGGGTTTCGCGATGATTTCACTGACAAGTTGGTCTTTCGTAAGGAGGAAGCGGGCTGGGAGGACCGAGATGAAATCCAGACATTTTTTGATTACCTCGACGCTGATGATGGGCGCTTGTGATGTGCGGTTTGCTCTGCTAGTTTGAACGGCGAATGAGACTTGCAGACCTCGGTTGGAATGAAGACTTTCAGAAAGTATTTGATAAGCTTTCTATGTCTAAGTGCGTGCCCGCGCGTTTGATCCGCGACAATAAGATAAGCTATGGGGCTTTGTTTATCGATGAGGAAGGTGATGTCTGTGAGCGTGAGGTGGTGATGAGCGGCAAGGTTTATCATGATGCCTTGAGTGATGCGGAACTTCCAGCTGTCGGTGATTGGGTTGCTCTTGAGCTCGCTGGTAATGAGGATAACGAGAATATGATTCGTTCCCGTTTGCCTCGGCAGACTTGCTTCTCACGTAAGCTTCCCGGTAAAAGTGCCGAAGAACAAGTGATTGCCGCTAATGTGGAGGTTGTTGTGGTTGTAACAGACGCGGGGTCAGATTTTAGTCCGCGCCGTATGGAGCGCTATTTTACTCTGATAAAACGCAGTGGTTCGAAGGCAGTAGTTTTGGTGAACAAGTCTGATCTTTTTCAAGACGAGCAAAACAGAGAAGCGGCAAAACTCATCCAAGAGCTCAATGATGATGCTGACGTTTATATCACCTCAGCGGCTCACAACGAAGGTCTCGAGGTTCTAAAGAAGTATCTCAATCAAGGTGTATCAATCACCATGGTTGGATCGAGCGGGGTAGGGAAGTCCACTATGGTGAATCAATTGTTAGGTGAGGATTTTCAATGGACGAGTGATGTCAATGAGCTCACCGGTAAGGGGCGGCACACGACCACAGCACGCGAGCTGATCCTGCTCGATGATGGTGGGATTCTCATTGATAACCCTGGAATGCGAGAGATCCAAATGTGGACTGACGAGCATACACTCAGGGAAAGTTTCTCAGACGTTGAGGAGCTTGCCAAGCAGTGTAAATTCCACGACTGCAAGCATCGTAATGATATGGGGTGTGCTATTCGCGCTGCTGTTGAGAGTGGTAAGCTCGATGAGGGTCGCTATGAAGGATATCTCAAACTAGATGAGGAGATAGAAAAACTGCAACAACGTCAAAAGAAGCGGCGTATGCTTTCCGAGCGTCGCGCCAAGCGTGATCACCGTATCAAAGCGCGCAATTTAGCTGATCGTATCGAGATTGATAAAGATCAGGACCCGGACTGGCGTTAGAGGAATACCCTAGCGAAGAGGGTCAGAATGACGGCGAAGACGAGGTTAAGCACCAGCCCAATCCTGATCATGTCTCGTTGCTGGATTTTCCCCGAGCTAAAGACAAGCGCATTCGGCGGTGTGGCAATGGGCAGCATGAATGCGCATGAGGCTGCAAGGGTAAGCGGAAGTAATAACTGCTTAACCGGGATATTCATGTCGAGGGCCACCGTGGCAAAGATAGGAACTAACAATGCGGTGCTGGCCGTGTTGCTTGATAGTTCGGTGAGAAATATCATAAAGAGGACAATGACGCCCACGAGAAGGATGATCGGCCAGTCGCTGGCGATGGCCTGAATTTCCCTAGCTAGATATAAACTAGCTCCGGTCACACCAAGGATTTTACTCAGCGTAAGCCCGCCGCCAAAAAGCAATAAAATCCCCCAATCAGTTGCGCGGTCGATGTCTTTCCAGCTAACAAGGCGACAGGCTGAAAGGATCAGCACGGCGGTCACAGCAATGATGGTATCGAATGATTTTGAAATGCCAAAAAAGTCGGAGAGGTGGCTGCTAAAAAGCCAAGCGCAGATGGTAAGCAGGAAGATCGCCAAGGTCAGCATGCGTTTACCGTTGAAGCTGAATGATTCTTTCTGCACCGTGAGTGTTGGAATCTTACCCGGGTTGAGGAGTAAGCGTAAAAGAATAAACAACACAGGAAGCAAGACCACCACAGCGGGCAAGCCGATGCGCAGCCATTGGGTGAAATCCATTTCCAAATGAGCTGCAGCGATAGCATTGGGAGCAGTGCCAATGAGGGTGCCCATGCCTCCGATGCTCGCTGAGTAGGCAATACCTAGGAGCAGATAAGTTGCTGCCCTCGCGGCGATCGACTTATCACAGTGTATGGAAATATTGCTTAGAATTCCGAGTGCAACGGGCAGCAGTAGTGCCACGGTGGCCGTATTGGTGATCCACATCGAAAGCGCGGCCGAAACCATAAACAAAGCCAATGCCGTGAGCTGAAAATTTCCGCGTCCCAGGTTAACGATGTTGATTGCCAACCAACGGTCCAGTCCCTGTTTTGATAAGGCTGCAGCTAAGCCAAAACTGCCGAGAAACAGGAAGATCAAGGGGTGGGCGAATCCTGTGAAACTGCCACTGACGTCCAAAACTCCAGTGAGTGAAGCAATCACGGGAACTAAAATAGCCGTTAATGCCAGAGGCATGGCTTCGGTAAGCCACAGCACAGCAGCGAGAGCTAGGATAGCAAGGCCCGTGCGTATCGAAGCTGCATCGTCATTGTTAATCGCCTCGTCGAGGGGTAGCCAGTTGCGAATCAGCACAAAAAGGAGTAGGGCAAACCCAATGATGGCTATTTTTCTTACGCTTGCAGAGAGGTGATAGATCGAGTGCTTTTCACGTAGAATGGTTCCCTTGTGATCTTGCATGCGTAGACTCTTACACAGTTGTCATCATAGTATCAAGCCTTGGCCAGGCCGCGGCGAAGATAGAGTGAGATGAGATCATCGATGAAAAGGACCGCCGAGCCAAGCAAGACATAAAAGATCATGTCGTCATAAGCGCGGGAGAAGTCTCTGGATAGCTGAATGTGAAGACCCAGAGATGCAGAACCGAGTATGCCGAGCAAGGGGTCTTCTCGTGTGTAGGTTTCCCAGCAGCTGGGTCTTCATGAGGAATCTTTATCCGGACAGGAAAGGAAATTCAGCTCCGGAGGTTGTGGTTTCTGAGCCTGTTTCTAACGATTTCTGAGGCAAAGTCGCCAATCATGACAATGCATGCACTGAGGAGAATGAAAAAGAGCCATTCATCATAGTTGTCTCTGGCCCTAGATTCATCAATGAGAAAACCCAGAGAGCTGATACCAAGAAGCCCTAATACCGTAGCGTCACGGATGCACGTTTCCCAGCGATAGAAAAAATACAATACCATGCGGTTAAAGTAACAGGGGAGAACGGAGAACAAGTATCCCTGCTGACGGGTTCCACCTTGAGCAAGCTGGACTTTGGTGTGATTTAAATCCGAGTGGTCGGTTAGCTCTCCCCCGAGTCTGCCAATAATGCCGTAATTGTGGATGGCGAGTCCTAAGATGAGCGGCCAAGCAGTAGGGCCAAGCATTTGAAGTAGCAAAAAGGCGAGAAGAAACTCGGGCATGCAGCGGCAAAGAATGAAGAGTGCTCGCAGGAATAGTGACATCAGCTGATGGAGCAAATTCAAGGCGCGATTATTGCCAGCATAAATGCCGTAAGGTTTTTCAGCATTGAGAGACTTGGAACTCCACGGCAAGGTTATCAAACCTAGGAGAAAGGCCAGTATCATCGCCGCCGTGCCAATGTAGAGTGTCTGTAGCGAGGCCTCGACTCCTTGTTCAAGGAGTAGCTGCTTTGCCCATGGTAAAGCATCGCCCCAGTCACCAGATTTTTGCACTGGGTAAGGTGTAATCTGCTCGGAGAGAAATCGATCCAGATTTGACATGCGTTGTTCCCAACTGAGTTTGGAAAAGAGAGGTTCTCCTGTGGTCCATGAAATGGCAGTGAGACCGATGATTAAAATTGCGCTTATTTTTAGAAGCCATCGCTTCGGCTGGACCCGGTATAGTGAACTCGGTGAAATATCATCAGGAAGCTGTTTTGTAGACGGGTAATCAGTCATGCTCTTACGGATGTAGTAACTAGAGCGCTCCACTATCAGAATTAAAGCGAGCAAGGCGTATAATAGCGTCCACAGCTCATTATAATAGTTGTCTTCAAAGGCTGTTTCAATGTGAAGACCGATAGTGGATATACCAACAAATCCTAAAATCGCTGCTGAGCGAATGGCGCATTCAAAGCGGTAGAGGGAGTAGCTGACGAGGTCTGTTAGTGAAATAGTAAATACACCGTAGAGCCAAGACACAAAGAAGCCACCGCCCAAGGAATGAAGATAGGTTTTGGCATAGCTTGGTTGCTCATCAAGCATTTCAGAAAACACTTTAGCTAAGCTGCAGCTGTATGGGATGGAAAGTGCTGCGATCACAGCCATGGGCGATGTGCCGAGTGCTGTTATGAAGATGAGTGCCCACAGTATTTCATGAACGGATCTGCCAGCTGTGGTAATAGTACGTGCGATACGGTGAACTACTCCGAGGCTGAGGCGTGTGATGACTGAGCCCGAGTGCAGTGGCCACCAAGATTTGGACGATAGGAAGCCAAGTAAAAGTCCGACCGGTAGAGATAGGCTGATAGCGCATACAGCATATTGAAGGGTATTCCATAATGCTTCGCCAATTTTATGCGAGAAGGGCGGGGCCGACTCTGGCATGTCTGGGTCCTGATAGTCTAGCGCGGGCTCAAGTGCCGCAGCGAAGAATTTCTTAATCAGCCCCATCCCATACTCTTGAGGGAAGAAGTCTGACCACTTTAACTGCGCGGAGTAGATGCAGAATACCAGTATGGGGATCAAGAGTAGCAGGAAACTTCTGCGTATGCCCTTGTATGGCTTCAAGGAGATCATGGCTCTACCAACTGAGATTCAGAAAGGTGGTATAGCTCTTCAAGTTGTTCTTTCGATACCTGAGGGGAGTCAAATACGACATGTCCATTTTTTAAGCCAATAATGCGTGGGAAAAACTCACGAGCTAACTCCACGTTGTGAATGGACATCACCAGTGTGAGTTGGTTCTCTGTAGCAATTTCTGTAAGTAAAGTAATGAGGCTGCGAGCTCGTGCTGGATCCACTGCAGAAATCGGTTCATCTGCTAATAAACTGTGTGCCTGTTGAAAGAGTGCGCGGGCAACGGCTACGCGTTGCTGTTGTCCGCCGGATAGGGTGGCCGTATGGTGATACATCTTCTCAGGGATGCCCACCCTTTCTAGCAGTGAGAAGATGTGCTGTAGATTTTCGTGTGGTGGGATCAGGAATTTGGAGAGCATTCCTAACGCAGAATGCTTGCCTACTCTACCAAGTAGAATATTTTGAAAAACCTTAAGTTGCGGGATGAGTCCCAAGTCCTGCGGGATGTAGGCTATTTCACTACGGAGTCTGCGTAAATCTTTGTTGCTAAGGCTATTTAAATGCGATCCTGTAACAGTGTAGCTGCCAGAGTTTTGCATTACTTGCCCATTGAGCAGCTTTAGCAGGGTCGTTTTGCCGCTACCTGACGGACCGATGAGGGCAACGTGCTCACCCTGTTTGATCTCTAAGGAAATATTGCTCAGAGCAACGGTGGCGCCAAAACTCTTGGTGATGTCTACGAGTTGAAACACAGGATTAAAAATGCCCCTCCAGCTCTTTAGCCGAAGGGGCCGTATGGCTACTCTTTAAAGAAGCCTAATTCTTTAGCAATGGTAACGATGTTTGCAAAGTCTTCGTTCTTTGCTTCCATCAGGCCTTCTTCACGCTTTAGAACCGCAAGTACATCCTTGTCCTTGCAATTGATTAAAGCTGTTTGAAGCTTGTCGATGAAACCAGGGCCAAAAGTTTCATCAAGTGATGGATGTGCGGTGAAGTTGTAGTCAGCATACCCGGGAGTGACCCAGATGATTTTAGCTTTATTGGGGTCAATCTCTCCGGATTTGGCCATGCTGTCGTAGGTTTTGTAGCTTAATACGCCTGCTTGAACCGAACCTTCATTGATAGCATTGGCAGTGCCTGCATGACTTGCTTTACCCGTAAATTGGATTGGCTTGGAAAAGAACTCTTCGGGAGTCTTGCCTGTTTCTTTCTGGATAAACCAAGTTGGCATTAAACGACCAGAAGTCGATTTTTTAGAGCCGAAAGTAAATGTCAGATCCGCAATTCCCTCTGGGAATTCATCAGATTTTTCCAGCCCAGTGGATTCATGTGCAATAAAGTAAGACTTATACATAGGGTCAACAACGCCTTGAGCGATAGCACGAGATCCTTCGACACGAGCACGGGCTTGCACGCCTGTCAGCCCGCCAAACCATACCAGCTGAACTTCATTATTGGCAAAACGATTCACTGAAGCACTGTAGTCTTGCGAATTAACATATTCGACTTTAACGCCGAGCTCCGCGGCAAGGTAGTCACTGAGCGCCTTGTATTTGATGCTTTGATCAGAGACCTTTTTGTCTGGAATGGCAGTGATCTGCAGGACCTTATCGTCACTGTTCGCATTGGTTGTTTCTTCTTTCTTTCCGCAACTGCCCAAGGCAATTGCACCAGCAACGATGGATGTCAGACCGACACCTCGTAGAATACGTTCTCGTTTCATGATATAATTGTTTTTTGATTGTTCTAGGAACGCCCCTAAAGCGCACTATAGAGTCGCTGGTGTCTAGAAAAAACGAGTTGGGCAGACTAAATACTGAACTGAATGGTGGAGTAAGACATTAATAGTGCCTCTGGTCTATTCATTGCAGCCCCCTTTGAGTAATAAAACTGACACAAAATTGCACCCAACTAGGAAATATTGATTTGTTAAACATCTGGTATGCCTTGCTTGTGTAAATTTACAGCACGCCGTTATCGTTGAAGATTAGGCGATTGCGGTGGTAGTTTAAAAAAGAGGTAAAAAAGATGCCAAAAGGTATTGACGTGACGTAGATTTCGGATAGTTTCCGCCCGCCGCTCCATTGGAGGG
>CBFHPA010000002.1:0-91543 GCA_965657565.1 Oceaniferula sp. | reverse complement strand
TTGAGGAACAGCATCAGCGACACCAACACCAAGAGCACCCCTATCAACCCATTACGGCCAAGTAGGGCGAGTCGATCACGAATATTAACCGATCCATCTAGCCAGCTGGCTAACTCCAAACCCTCGGGCAAATCTTTATATTCCCCCACCACGCGCCTTGCTTGATCAACGGCTTCGATGATATCATCACTACCTTCCGTGGTAATCTTCAAGCTCGTGGTAGGCTTACCACGGAACCGATTCAAAAAACGTTGGTCGACAAAACCATCTCTTATCTCGGCGACATCGCTCAGATAAATACGCGTACCATCGGCGTTAGCTCGCACAGGTATCTTTTCAAAATCAGATCTACTGTAGGCTTGGTCTCGCGATCGAAGTGAAATATCACCACGTTTCGATCGAACCACTCCACCACCCAAATCGAGAGAATTATTACGAACTGCAGTGGCCACCTCATCAAATGTAAGCTGATACAAACGGAGTTTTTCTTCCGAGGGCTCAATAGAAATCTCATAGTTACGAGCACCAATGGTCTCAATCTTCGAGATAGCAGGTTGACGCAAAAGAACATCGCGCACTTTTCGTGCGGCCTCCTTACGCACACCCTCAGAAACTTCGCCATAGAGCTCAACCCAAAGCACCTTACTTCTACGTTTATTTTCTTTGACTACGGGCTTCTCTGCTTGGTCAGGAAAAGAAGGTATTGCATCGACTCTAATTTTTACATCATCCAACAGCTTACCAATCGGATAATTTTCCTTGGACTCTATTGTCACGGAGGCACTGTTATCTTTACTCACTGATCGTACATGATCGACCCCCTCTACATCTTCAATCGACTCCTCGATTTTGATGGTTACACCTCGCTCAACATCCTCAGGTGTGCCGCCCCTGACCGTGACCTTTACCGTTACGGACTCAGCATCAAAGGCCGGAAAGCCCTCTTTTCGAATATTGAATGCTGTGTAAACACCTGCCGACAAAATGGTCAGCATTAAAATATTAGCAACAACTGGATTGGATGCAAACCAGCTGATGAAAGGGTGTTTCTTCTCTAATTTCATGAATACATTAGCGTTTCGAAGACACCAACACCGGCTTAACTACTCTGCCATGCTTGAAAGTTGCAAGCGGACGTGTGACCACGCGTAGAGGTGACTCTACACCGCTCTCCTTTAGTGCTTGGTCAGAAATACGGAGATATACGCTAGTTGCGTATCCATAGACTCGTTGTGCATCAATACGGCGGAGCTCATTGTTATCATCAACAACCCATATATATGCGTCATTGACCAAAGCTGCCTCAGGCACTTTACAGCTATCATGAATGACACGGCCTGGGATACGCGCATTCACAAATGAACCTACGACAAGTGGTTCTGGATCGGCTTGATATGGTTTTTTAATTTCAGCGATCACATAGGCAACCTGGTTTTTAGGATCTACGGATGGCTCAGTTCGCACGAGCTTCCCCCGCCACTCGACATCTGCTTTCGTGACACTGGTAAAGACCACTTCCTGCTGATCTGCATTCCGCTCGGAAGTCACGTCAAGTATGCGAGGTAATTGAACATTAGTGGCCTGCTCTGCTGTCAGTGGCAGCCTGACTTCGACCTTCTCCGTGGCTACCAGCTTACCTAATGCCTGTTGAGGGCTGGCGTAGTTTCCCAGTGATGCCATACGCTCAATAACAACTGCATCATACGGAGCTCTGATCATGGTTCGATCAATATCAGCTCTCGCTTTAGCCTCTGCAGCTGCAGCAGATTTAATACTAGCATGAGCAGCTTCAAGCTGAGGCTTACGAAGTACGAAATCAGACGCACTCTTCAAGTTGCGACCGGAGGCTATCCAGTCTTCGGTTGCCTGTTTCGCTTTGATGTTCTCTTCAAGCAAAGTTCGTCTCGCATCAGTTAAATCTGAACTCTGACGTGCTAGCGCAGCCTCGTAATCGGCAGCATCGATACGCGCTAACAGCGCTCCTTTTCTCACTATATTGCCAACACGAAACTGTTTAGCCACATCGATTATTTGGCCGCTGACCTGAGGTGTTAAGGTCGTTTCAAAATAACTTTGCACCGTACCATAGCTCAAAACAGGTGGTTGATGATCTTCAATATTAACAGTGATAACGTCCACCTGCGGGGCAATTTCTTCGGCTACACGTGCAACATCTGGTCGCTTCTGACCGATCAACACTTTGACAAACAGAAATGCCAAAATAATAAACACAATCGGAATGAGCAGCTTGAGAAAAATTTTCATGAAGAGTAAGGTTATGTTAAAGGTCTTTGCCTAAAGCTAGAGCAAGGGCCACTCGATTTTTATATCGAAAAGCTTTAGTATCAATAAATGCTTGCTCCGTATTAAATGCTCGTCGCTGAGTATCAAGCAAAGTGAGAATCTCCGTCAAACCTGTTTCGTAATTTCGCCGGATACGATTCTCTGCGCTGCGAGCCGCTTTAAGAGCATTACCTAGAGCCTGCTCTTGATGATAAAGGTAAAGCTCCGAGCCCAGCGCGTCTTCCACTTCGCGAAAAGCATTGAGCACTGTAGCTTGATAATTCGCCCATGCCTCCTTTGCCCTGGCATTAGTAGCCCCCACTTCGGCTTTCCGCTCACCACCATCGAATATTGGACCCGCTAGATTACCGGCAATCGACCAAACACTGAAGTTAGAATCCGCGATATCTTTCAAAACCGATGACTGTCCTCCTCCACTCGCTGTTAACGAAAACCGAGGATAAATATCACGGTGAGCAACCTTCACTCTAGAATCAGCCGCGCGAATGCGCTGGTAAGCGGCGTCAATATCAGGCCTGTTTAAAAGCAGTGCTGATGGTAAGCCTGCCTGCACGCTGCGCTTCATAACAGGCCACCCACCCACCGATGATTTCGCATCAGGATAAACACCACATAGCAATGCGAGTTGACGCGCAGCACGACCTTTTAAATTTTGCCTCCTTGCAAATTGCGCTCGGGAATTCTCCAAGTCTGATCGGGCCAAATCTAAATCCCCCAAGTCCTCCGTTCCGCTCTCAAAACGTCGCTCTACCAGCTGAAAGCTTCTCTCAAAACTAGCCAAGCGCCTTTGTGCAAGTTCGAGGAGCTGATTCTCAGCAACCAAACCAAAGTATGCCTGCATGGTTTGAGCTGCAATCGACTGACGAGCTGACTCGTAATCTGCCTGCAATGCATCTCTATTCCTGGCTGTTGCACTCACCCCAGCTCGAATACGCCCCCATACATCGATCTCCCACTGTGCATCCAAGCCCGCTGAATAACGGTCTTCTCGTGATGTCACACCTCTGAGAGAATTCTGCGAACGCGATGCGCTACCACTAAAATCAAGCGCTGGTAATAGAGATGACTTGGACTTGTTCACCTCAAACCCCGACTCCTCCAACCTCGCCAGACTCGACTTCAGGTTAGGATTGTTTTCCAGTGCCTTCGTTACATAAAAATCTAGTTGCTTGTCGTCAAACAGCGTCAACAAACCGACTTTCACATCTGGCACTGGCGGCACAGATGCATCATACCGCTTGGGAATGTTAATGCCCTGATCACGCTTTAATGCCCATCCTTCAAATGTAGGCACACACCCAGAACTAATGAAAGCTACCCAGGCTACCGAGATAAATATCATTACCCGCTTAAGCAGAGTAGAACCACTGAGCATCCCGCACAGTGAGTCATTGCTATCAAAGCTTGCTGGCATGAGCATTAATCTAGGAAGACTTTGAGCTAGTGCAAGCAGACATCTGTATGATGGGGTTAAAATCAATAACAAAACACCTTTCAGAGAGCCACGATAGAGACTCTATGTTCATCGCACATTACATTCACCTCCTCGGCTCCAAGCATCAAGGTCTTAGAAGCTTCGATTGCGATTACCCCAATGCCAGATTGCGCGCAGTTTTTGACGGTATCTGGGCCAATAACTGGCACATCAAAGCGAAAATCTTGATTCGGCTTGGCCACCTTTGCTAACGTCACATCTTTACCCCTACCCAACTCACCACCACGACGAATACAGGCATTAGTGCCTTCAAAGGCTTCAACAGCCAAAACCGTTCCGTTGCGAACCACCACTGACTGCCCGATATCAAGGCTGCTGGTTTCTTTGGCAATTTTAAAACCAAAACGAGCATCTTCCATGGCTGCTTTCTTCAGCTTTGGGCCACACACATGACCCTCGCTAGGCATCAGATCCTCGAGAAAAGTGGTAGCCGGCAAAAGCGTAATTTTATCTTTAGCCAGTTCGTCGGCAATGCCGCCAAAAAGAGACTCAGCATTCTTTTCTTTAGTTCGTGCCAATAGCAGCATCGTCCTCACATCAGGCCTTAAATCAAAAAGATTCTTAGGCGCAATTTGCCCTACCATGATAGCCTCGTTGACCCCATGGTTTTTGAAAAACTTGATCATCTTGCCAAGCTGCCCAACGCTGAACCAATCTGCTTGTTCAGCCTTATTGGCCACTTCCTCACGAGTTTCACCGTGAAAAGCCGCCATCACTAGGCGTGTGTCTGGTGATTTACTTCGCGCAGCATTGATGAATACTTCAGGATAAATTCCAGAGCCTGCAATAATGCCAATCGTGCGGGACATCTTATTATGCGGTTATACTTGAATCTATCACCAGGATCACTTCGATAAATCTTTGTTCAGAAGATATTTTGCGGCTTGTTCTACATCCTTATCACCACGACCTGACAAATTAAGGATAATAATGGTATCCTTCGGTAAACTGGGTGCTGTTTTCGAGACATATGCCAACGCATGCGATGATTCCAATGCTGGTAAAATCCCCTCTGTCTCTGACACCTCTCTAAATGCAGCTAACGCCTCATCGTCGGTTGCATAAGTATACTCGGCACGTCCAATATCTTTAAGATAAGCATGCTCAGGCCCAACTGCTGCATAATCCAGACCCGCACTTACTGAGTGAGTGAGCTCTATCTGCCCGTCATCATTCGCTAGCAACCATGTTTTGGATCCTTGTAAAACCCCCAGCTTGCCGCCTTGAAAACGAGCTGCGTGACGCTCAGGCTTAATTCCCTCACCTCCTGCCTCTACCCCCATCATCCTGACATCTTCATCTCCGATGAATGGGTGAAAAAGACCAATCGCATTCGAGCCGCCACCTACACAAGCTACCAACAAATCAGGCAAACGTCCTTCCTGCTTCAAGATTTGCTCACGTGCCTCCACACCAATGATGCGATGAAAATCTCTCACCATCATGGGAAAAGGATGAGCCCCAAGAGCTGAACCAATAATATAATGGGTATTCTCCACCGTTGACACCCAATCCCGAAGTGCCTCATTAACTGCTTCTTTGAGAGTCGCCTGCCCCCCAGTTACAGGAACCACCTTAGCTCCTAGTAGCTCCATACGTGCTACATTGAGAGCTTGGCGCTCCATATCAACAGCTCCCATATAGACAATACACTCCATGCCGAATCGGGCGCAAACGGTGGCAGTTGCCACACCATGTTGACCAGCTCCCGTTTCCGCAATGATGCGGCTTTTACCAAGTCGCTTAGCGAGCAGTATCTGCCCGATGGCATTATTGATCTTGTGAGCCCCAGTGTGCAGTAAATCCTCGCGTTTAAGATAAATCTTAGCTCCACCCAGCTTTTCAGTCCACCGCTCAGCATAGTAGAGTGGCGTAGGACGCCCACAATATTGCCTCAGCAGATAATCGAGTTCCGCTTGAAATTCAGGATCAACCTTTGTTTTTTCATACTCAGCCGCTAGCACCTGCATTGGGTCCATGAGAGTTTCAGGCACGAACATGCCCCCGTAGGTCCCAAAGTGCCCATGAACATCGGGCAGTTGTTGCGTTGAATCCATCGTTTCCACGCTTCACTAGTAATAGAGAACCCTCTATTCTGCAAGTGCTGTCTCTACACAAAAAAAGATTCCCACATAAATCGATAAACATCACGACGAGGCACCTTGACACCCCTATCAAGCTGTTTCCAGCTTGCCTGATCAAGAAGATCGAGTGTTTTCTCACCGATGAGGCCAGGAAGTGCGGTTGCGGCACGCGTCCGCCGAGACCGCAAAGACGAGGCATAACTCTGCCCCTCCACAAGGTAAGCACGAGCACGATTTCTCCATCGAGCAGCCTCCCTGTTGATTGAAACATGATCAGTAGGATCTACGCCCGGCAAATAACACCTACCTATCTTCAAGTCTGCTGGCAGATCGCGTAAAATATTAATCAGTTGTAACCCCTTCCCGTAGCTGACGCCCATCTGCTTTAACTGACCAGCATCGATAGATGAAAAATTCGCAGAAGCTATATTCCCAATCTCAGTCCAAAATTCACCAACACAACCAGCCACGAGAAAACAATATTCATCCAGCTCAGCATCTTCTTGTAATACTTGCGATTGCTGGAACTCAAACCGCTCAATATCGAGACTTTGCCCATGAAGAATATGTTCCATGACCTTTAAAATCGCATTACGGCTAGGCACACATTCGAGCTCATTGAGCCAATCAAATACCTCATCCATCATTCCTAGCAGCGTTGCCTCACCCGCATGCTTCTGGATTGGAAGCACAGCATCGTTGAGCTTCTCAATCCAAATCACCCTGTCCCCACCACGAAGAATCTCGCCAAAACCTTTTAACATTTCGCATCTAAGCTCAGCATCTAATCCTTCAGTATCAGCCAAAGTATCGCTGGCACGGGCCAGCAAATAAGCCAGACTCACCGGCTCACGCATCGCCTCAGGTAATAGACGCATACTGAGGTAAAAAGACCTCGATACATCTTTGAGTATATGTCTCTTAGAATGCTTCACTATTTAAGCAATGGTGACACTACACCCCCACAAAGTAGGGTCAAGTTCCTGACGCGCACGCACCAATAGATCATCAATTAATTCGGCGTCACTTACAAAGGCCATCATTGTCGAACCAGAGCCTGACATCATCGCGGCATCGACTTCAGTTTGCCCTAATAACCATAATTTCATCTCGGCTAAAAAACGATGCTTATAAAATACCGGCTTCTCCAAATCATTCACAATCTCGCCCCATGGCATTTTTTGTGCGTTATAATCAACATCGACCACTTTATCTGTATTGAGGCAATCACGATAAGCATCAGGAGTTGAGACACCAAAATCTGGCTTTATAAGCAACAGGGATTGGCCCGATATGTCAGGCCTATGAACAGGCTCAACCACTTCCCCCCTGCCCTTAACCATGCATGCTTGCTGATAGATAAAAAAAGGCACATCCGAGCCGAAAGACGATCCCATCTCCGCCAGCTGTTGGTTTGAAAAGCCTGCACGCTCAAGTTCATTGAGGGCTAGCAAGGTGGTAGCGGCATCACTACTGCCACCTCCAAGGCCAGCGCCATGAGGAATCTTTTTTTCCAGCGTAACTTGCCAATGACAAGGTCTGCCGATCGATTGTTCAAAAGCACGCACAGCCATCGTGATCAAGTTGGTCTCGTCTACTGGCACACCAGGCTCATCGCAGCTCAAGATGTATTTAGCCGCCTGCTCAAAATGCAATACATCGCCTAAATCAGCAGACACAAGCGGCACCATCAGGCTTTCGATGTCGTGGAAGCCATCAGAGCGTTTGCCTAAAACCTTCAAACTGAGGTTAATCTTGGCTGGGGCGATTCGAGATTTTTCAAGCATGATGTGAGGCAGAGTGTCATTTCACCCTGACAGGTGCTGGCACACATACAACTCTCATGCCAGCAGATTGTGCAGCCATCATGCCTGCTGCAGCATCCTCAAACGCCAAACACTTTAATGGATCAACGCCTAATCTCGACGCGGCTTCAATATAAATGTCAGGTGCAGGCTTACCACATACAACATCATTAGCTGTTACAACTTCATCGAACAAATCACTCATACCTACTTGCTGAAGAACTCTCTCAGTGACCAAACGCGAACCACCAGTGGCAATTGCAAGAGGGAATTTACCGCGCAAGCTTTCCGCGAAATCAGCCACTTCAACAATTCTGACAATATCATCGAGATGTTTCAAAAAAGCATTGCGCTTGTCTACTGCTACCTCCTCAGCATCCATGTGCAGCCCGAACTCACCATTAAGCTCAGCAACAATGTCGTGGGTTGGTCTACCACCCATGGCATAAAAGACATCCTCAGGGAAAACGTAATCTACATCCTGTTTAGAGAGGGCCTCACACCACGCCGAAAAGTGAGCCGGCATGGAGTCCACCAGCGTTCCATCAAGGTCAAAAATAACGGCTTCGTAGCCGCCCTCAGGTATTTCAAGTTTTGAAAAATCAGTCATGGCACGCTTGATATGTAAATTTCAACAGTTTCTGGCAACCCTATAAAAGCGACAACATTGTCAGCATCAACTAAGTAACTCAGAATGAGATTGTTTTAACGATCTTGATCTCGGATTTGCTCAGAGAACAATGTGCTCATCCTGATAAGTTCCGCCCGCAATCCACTTTGTTTCATCAGATTCATTCGTGAAGCTAACATCACCAACAATTTTCACCCCATCTGAAAAACGCACCGGACCAGAGATGACGAGTTTCTTTGCGTCAATCAAAGATGGAACTCCTAGGCCCTCGAGGCTGTCGACCAGCTTATATTCGTCGCTCAAAGATACAAATAATGGATCGCCATTTCTAACTGCAGACAAATTAATACTCCCATCAGCCTCTTCGACATAGGCATCGGTTCGAATCGCGAACAGGTCAGAGCTTGTTTTTACTGGGGCAAATCGCGACCTTGGCACACAGACAGCTGCAGACCCAGCAAAGGACTCAATAGCCGCTCCCATTGCCGTCTCCAACTGATAAACCTTGGTAGAATCAGCATCTCGCGGATCTACCGTTTTTTTATTTTGAATCATTGGCAACGGTAGAACTCCATCTTCTTTATCCAACAGATCCTTGAGCACATCCAACCTTATCCATAAACTGTTAGTGTTAAAGTACCGGTGCTTTTTAATATTTTGAAATTCATCAATGTCGGCCTCAGGACATTGCGCAACCTCCCTGAGTAGCAACTGAGAGTCCTCGACACGCATCGCTAAGTGGCCGCCTTTTTTGTCCGCTTCAGTGCGCTCGGTAACCTCCATCAGAAATGGTTTATCCGAGCCAGCAAAATATTGCAACAAGCCAGCATCTAATACCGCTCCAAGATTGTCAGAGTTTGATACGAATGCGTATTTAACACCCTCAGCCAACAATGACGCCAACCAACCACTGCCTGACAATGCCGCATAGAGGTCTCCATGCCCAGGGGGACACCATTCGCTCGACTCACTCTTGGGCCACTCCACGGGCTTGAGTGTTTGGGCGTCGATTTTCGGAATTTGATTTTGCATCAATTCAACCTTATCCGCGCCGGCTAAGTCTTGATCTGCATAAGCTTCCATGTGCTCGAGTGTATCACGACTCGTGCTGAAGCTATTCATCAGCAAGAATCGGATGTTCGCCCCTGTTTTGTTACGCAGATGTAAAATCTGATTCGCAATGATATCGAGAAACGTGGCCTCCCCTTTCACAGGCAACAAGCTCTTTGCCTTTTGCAAACCCATACTCGTGCCCAGACCTCCATTGAGCTTGATCACCACCGTTTGGGCTAGCAGTGATGGATCATA
Source organism: Oceaniferula sp. (assembly GCA_965657565.1). GTDB lineage: Bacteria > Verrucomicrobiota > Verrucomicrobiia > Verrucomicrobiales > Akkermansiaceae > Oceaniferula. Next base: position 81,916 of record CBFHPA010000002.1, on the reverse strand, counting down.
GTCAGCGGAGGCAGATGAAAAATCGCTCAACTGAGGCAAATCCTCACAGGGCTTAATGCTGCCCTCAGGTATCAGGCCACTTTCGTCACGCAACAATGCTTGGTAGTTGCGCTCGAAAGCACGTATTGCCGCTTCTGGTACATCGGCAGATTCCATCTTCTCTCTAAAAAGGGAAAAATTACTCATAAGTATGTAAGCGACTGAGTCGCAAATGCCAGATAACTGACATAAACAGAGAGATCAACCTCAATCCCAGCAACCTTTAGAAATAAGATTACAAAAAGACCAGCAGATCGTCATTGATAAATCTCCCCCTACCCCTAAGTTGATGCGCGTGAGCTATCAGGTTTTTGCCAGAAAATACCGCCCAAGGACGTTTGCAGACGTGCTTGGTCAAGATCATGTCATCTCCACCCTTCGCAATGCCATCGAGCGCGATAGGCTGGCGCATGCATGGCTATTCGTTGGCCCGAGAGGAACAGGTAAAACAACGACAGCACGCATATTAGCCAAGGCACTTAACTGCCCCGGAGGTCCTAGCATTGAGTTTGATCCTGATGATCCTGTCTGCCAAGAAATTGGTAATGGCACCTCTCTGGACGTCATCGAGATCGATGGAGCTTCCAACAACAGCGTCGATAACATACGCGACATTCGAGAAAATGTTCAGTTCACTCCAACTCAAGGTAAATATAAGATTTATTACATTGATGAGGTGCACATGCTAACCTCTGCAGCCTTCAATGCTCTGCTCAAAACTCTCGAGGAGCCACCTGAACATGTAAAATTTATTTTCGCTACCACCGAACCGAACAAGATACTTCCCACGATTATTTCGCGATGCCAGCGCTTCGATCTGCGGCCGATACCCACCGCAACCATTGCCAAGCATTTGCAATTCATTTCTGACAAGGAAGGCGTCGAGCTAGACGACCCTGCGGCTTGGGCCATTGCCAAAGGTGCAGATGGCGGCATGCGTGATGCTCAATCTATGCTAGATCAGCTGGTCGCATTCTGTGGTGACAAAATTACCGAGCAAAACGTTCTCGAAATATTCGGTTTCACTTCCCGTGAAACCGTCGCTAGCCTCGCGACCGGCATTTTATCAAAAAATAGCCCCACAGCGCTCGAGCTCATTCACCAACAAGCCGAATCGGGCAAGGAGCTATCGCAGCTTTTAGGAGAACTCATCAGCTGTCTCCGCGCTCTACTCGTCACCCGTCTTGATAGCAATGCCGGCAACGAAGGATTCCCCTCTGAAATATGGGATCCCTTAGTTTTAGCATCTAAGACTATCCAAACAGACCGCATCCTAAACCTCATCGACATACTCGCTGAATCCGAAGGGCGCATGAAATGGGCGGCGAACAAGCGCCTTCACCTCGAAATCGGCATTATCAAAGCGATCCAGTCACTCAATGATGCCAGGATCAGTGATGTCATCAAAGCGCTTGCTGGTGCGGCCCCCCTGCAACAAAGCGAGGCTCCAACAAAGCCACCAGCTGATACAGCGATAGCCACGCCAGCAGCTGAACCCAGTGTCGCAGCTCCCTTAAGCTCCACACCTGAAGCAACATCGCAGCCAATAACAACCTCAGCTGAGCCAGCGACTGCATCACAGCCGCCAGCGAAGACGGTTGAGGCATCACCCAAGCAAAAAAGAAGCCTCGACGACCTGATCAACTCTGCTCCTGAGCAAGCCGCCGAGCCAGCTCCTGAGCTCAACAGTCCACCAGCAGCTGAGCAGTCTTCATCTCCAGACCCAGAGGCCGAGGAGGATAAAACTCCCGCTACAGACGACTCATTTTATAAAGACCCTCTCATTCAGGAAGCGCTCAGCGTCTTCAAAGGCACTATACAAAAATAATCATAACCAAGTTACCCAATGGATATTCAAAAACTCATGAAGCAGGCTCAAGAAATGCAAGCCGGCATGCAGAAAACTCAAGAAGAGCTCGCCAACAAAAATGTCGAAGCCTCTGTGGGTGGCGGCAAAGTTACCGTAGTAGCCAATGGCTCAGGTGATGTGCAATCAATACAAATTGACCCCTCCGTTGTTGATCCTGAGGATGTTGATTTTCTTCAGGAGCTGGTTCTTTCAGGAGTTCAAGAAGCCGTTACCAAGGGCAAAGAGATGGCAGCTGCAGAGATGTCCAAATTAACTGGCGGTCTGGGCTTGCCAGGCATGTAATCAAGTTTTTCCTCACCCAACATTTGGGTGCATCAAGCCAAGCAATGCGTCATTGGGTTCCAAGGCTGTTAGTTATCGCATCACTGGTTCTCCACGTGGTTACAGCGGCCAGCTATATTAGACAGCCCGACTTGATGGCGGCATTCACTGTGTATCCGATTTGGATGTGGTCTATTATTGGGCTCACTTTCTCGGCGATAGTATTCCTCTTTTGGCGAGCTCAATTATCGCTCATGCTCGTCACCCTATGGTTACTGACTATTTTAACTGCATCCGATGAATCACATGCACTAGTTAATGTTGGCAAAGAAGTGCCTGAGGCCGGCTCGCCCAGACCATACCAATCACAAGAAACCATCCGTATCTGCACTCTCAATTGGGGCGCTGTGGAGCTCGACAGTGGCAAAGTCCTTGAACAAGCAGAAATCATTGCAGCCTACAAACCTGACATCTTATTCATGCAGGAAATACCAGAATGGCATGCCCAGATTATCGCAGATCTAGTTTATCCCATAAGGGGAGATTTTCGAAGCAACAAGAGATCTGCTGTTTTCACTAAATGGCAAATTCATGGTAGCACTCCAAACCCCATGCAGCACAGCCATCACAGCACAATCAGGCTGCCTAATTCGAGAAAATACCCAAGCGGGAGGCTCATTGATTGCGTCAATTTTCATCTCAAGTCTGCCATTACTGATATGAGGCTTTGGCAGCCTAGCTGCTGGAGAAACCATGCAGCCAACCGCAAGCTGCAACGCAAACAAGTCTTGTGGAGTCTGGCACTGCTGCAAAACAGCACGCCTTTTCCAGATCGCCCCGTGGTGGCCGCTGGCGATCTCAATGCGCCCGCTTCCGACCCTCTTCACGACCTATTAAGAGGTCACTTCACAGACTCATTTAATGAAGTCGGCGTCGGCTGGGCAAATACTTGGCATCGTCGCATCCCCTTCCAGCGCATCGACTACATTTACACAAGCTCACTGCTTAGACCTGTTCGCTCACGAAATGTCGTGATCCCAGCCTCAGATCATCTCATGGTCGTCTCAGACTTCATTCTTGCACCCTAAAGGTATGGCATAAACCATTACTTTCTAAAACACTTCCCTCAGCTCATTCTCATCAATTTATTTCTTTATTTTGTCTTTTAAACTTCATCACACTTGCAGCGACAGCGCCGCACGCACTGGCACCTTAAGCACCGCTCATGGTGACATCCCGACTCCCATCTTCATGCCCGTTGGCACACAGGGCATGGTCAAAACCCTCTCGCCTGATGAGTTGGTTGATATCGTCGACGCCAAGATCATTCTTGGAAATACTTACCACTTATTCCTTCGTCCGGGCCTTGACGTCATGCGCGAAATGGGTGGGCTTCACCAATTTTCAACATGGGACAAGCCCATTCTCACCGACTCCGGCGGATTTCAAGTGTGGTCACTTGCCAAGTTGCGCAAAATATCTGAACAGGGTGTCGAGTTTGCCAACCATATTGATGGGTCTAAAACCATGCTAACTCCCGAGCTCAGCATGGAAATTCAAGCCACCATAGGAAGTGACATCGCCATGCTCTTTGATGAGTGTCCGCCTTACCCATGCGAGAGACAATATGCCGCCGATTCCCTCTCTCTCACCACGCGCTGGGCAAAACGCTGCAAGGAATGGCATCAGCAAAACGCCAACAAGCACATCCCGTGGGATACAAGCAGGCAGGGTCAACTGCTTTTCGGTATTGTTCAGGGAAGCACATATGCCGATCTACGCGAGCAATCAGCGCGCGAGCTGGTAGACATCGGCTTTGATGGATATGCTGTTGGTGGTATTTCCGTTGGAGAGCCGGAGCATGAGATGATGCGCGCCATCGAGAATGCAGTTCCCTTTCTCCCTTCCGACAAACCTCGCTATGCGATGGGCCTCGGAACCCCGCCCCAAATGCTTGAGATGATTGACCGCGGAGTAGATATGTTCGATTGTGTGATGCCCACACGCGTCGCTCGACATGGCATGGCGTTTACAGCCGACGGTCCCATTCACATCAAAAACAAAGAATTTGAGTTTGATGCTGGCCCACTCGATGAGAACACCCACCCAGCATTACAAAAATACTCAAGATCCTTCGTTCGTCATCTCTTTCGTGCAGGCGAAATGCTCTCTTTAAGGTTGCTTTCCTTGCATAATCTGCATTTCTACCTGCGCCTCATGCGTCAATCACGTGAGGCCATTGAGCAAGATAACTTTACCGCATTCAAAAATAACTTTAATCAACGTTACATTCAAAAATCATGAACAATACCATCGACATCCTCGCACAAGCAGCAAAAGCAGAATCCGGATCAGGCAACCCTTTGGGAAACCCCATTGTGATGATGATTCTTATGTTTGTTATTTTCTGGGTTGTGCTTATCCGACCCCAGCAAAAACAGCGTAAAGAACTGGCCGCGAAACAATCCGGCCTCAAAAAAGGCGACAAAGTCGTCACCATTGGAGGCATACATGCCACGGTAAACGCCGTAAGCGAAAAAACCGTCTCACTCAAAGTTGCCGAGAACACCTTTGTCAAATATGACAAAACAGCGATCGCTACCGTTACACCTTCAGCATCTAAATCAGATGATGACTCATCCAGTGATGAAGCTAAAGGCTGAGGCATTGGTTGAAAATATGAGTCTAGTTCAGACACTTATCACATCTCATCCTTGCCAAACTTAGGCATCTTCTATACTTCCTTCTCGATCAGTTGTGCACTCAATGCACTTAGAATAATCAATATATCGCAATGACTACCATTTTTGCCTCTCTTTTCAGCGACGACCGACTACTGACTTTCCTTTCAGGCCTCGGGCTGCTGGCACTCTTCTTTTGGTATTTCGCCACGGATTTTGAGCGTAAAAGCGCAACATTGGCTCTATCATCGTTGCATTGATTGCTATCTTCAGCCTGCTTTCGATCATACCCAAGGGACATTGGCGTAATATATTAAGCGGTCAAACAACGCTCTCTGAAGCTCACAACCTGAAAGGCGGTATTGACCTCATCGGTGGTTCATCCTTCACACTACGCGTTCAGCCCACTGTCGATCCAGAGGGCACGGCCATGCCGGTTACGTCTAATGCTGTTGAGCAGGCAATCCAAACAGTAGAGAAGCGCCTCAACAACCTCGGCACAGCCGACCTCCTGATCGTTGCTCAAGGCAACGACCGGATTCTTGTTCAGATGCCTGGAGTATCGCCTGAGGAGGCAGCCAACGTTCGCGAAATACTTGAAAAAATAGCCAAGCTCGAGCTTAAGTCAGTTCATCCCGAGAGCCGCGCATTAGCAGATCGACTTGCAGCAGAGAACGAAGCTGACCGAGTGCTCCCTCCAGGTTACAAGCTTTACGTGCTCTCTGATCAAGACGAGGAAGGGCAGATCATCACCGAGAACATCTTACTCAAGCGCCGCTCAGCCCTAGACGGCTCCTACATCGTTCACGCACAAGAACTCTATGGCCCACATGAAGGCAAACTCACCGTCGAGCTCAATGCTGAAGGTGCAAACAAAATGTTCGACCTCACCAGCAAGATGCGCCATGGCCAAGATCGCCTTGCCATTGTACTAGATGGAAAAGTCCTCAGCGCCCCAGTCGTACAAAGCAGCCTTGGGTCTAACTTTGAAATTTCAGGCATGAATGATGCTGCAGAGGCGAAAAGCATTGCAGCCGCATTACTCAACCCCTTGAAAAACCCGCTCCTCGTTGAGGAGGAACGCACCGTCTCAGCCACACTCGGCAAAGAGACTGTGCACCAAGGCATCACAGCGGGCATCGCGGGCCTCGGTCTTACCTTGCTCTTTGTTTTACTCTATTACCGTTTCGCAGGAATCATTGCCTTACTTGGCCTAACGATTAATATTCTAATCCTGTTCGGTGCGATGGCCATGTTTGGCTTCACCTTCACCTTACCCGGTATTGCTGGTATTATCCTCACCATTGGTGTTGCCGTCGATGCCAACGTGCTTATCTACGAGCGTCTTCGCGAAGAGCTCGCAGCAGGAAAGTCGATCAAAGCAGCTATTTCAGCAGCCTATGAAAAAGCATTCTCTGCAATTTTTGATGCTAACATCACCACCCTGATCACCGCCTTGATCTTATTCTGGCGTGCATCTGGAACCGTCAAGGGCTTCGCCGTCACACTCACCATCGGTATACTTGCATCAATGCTTGCCGCATTGCTATGCACCCGCGTGCTATTCTGGTGGTTCTCTGACGCCGGTATCCTCAAAAAGCTCAGCTTTATGAACCTCATACCCGAGAGATCTTTCAACTTCCTCGGCAAACGAAAGCTGGCATTCAGTTTCTCAATCATCCTCATCGTTGCTGGCCTTGGCTCCATGTGGGAGAAAAACGACTCTTCTCTCGGCATTGACTTCACTGGTGGAGCTCAACTCTCCTACCAGCTTGTCGATGGTCAGACAGTTGAGCAACCGGCTGTTCAACAGATTCTCAATACTCTCGATCTCAGCAAGCAAGCACGTTCACAAGAAGAAACCACAACTGGCGGTGAATACTTACTGACCGTTCGCTGTGCCACTGAGGATATTGGAGCCATTGAGACTGCCCTCAATTCTAATTTTGAAGTGCTTAAAGATAAACCGTCACGAGAAACAATCAGTGCCAGCCTCGGTGGGGAATTCCTCAGCACCGCACTGTGGGCTCTCATCATAGGTTTGGTAGCAATTCTCATTTATATCACTATCCGATTTGAATTCTCCTTCGCACTCGGCGCCTTTGCCGCATTAATTCACGATATCCTCATCTGTTTGGGAATTGTCATATTCTCAGGACAGGAACTCTCGCTTATTCACGTCGGTGCGTTCCTCACGATTGCTGGTTACTCGATCAACGACACCATCGTGGTCTTTGACCGCATACGCGAAGATCTACGTTCCCGCCGTGGTGACGTGCAAGATGTTATGAATCACGCGATCAACGCCACATTGTCACGAACCGTGCTAACCTCCGTGACGACTTTTGTCGCAGTACTTGTACTCTACGTGTTTGGCGGGGCAGCCCTCAAGGACTTCTCCTTCACTATTATGATTGGTGTTGTTGTGGGAACTTACTCCTCTATTTTTATCGCCTCTCCCATCGTTTACATCTGGAGCAAAATGCGTGGAGCTAACCTTCGCCGCGAACTTCTCGATGCCAACTTAGAAGCCGAGGTGAACCCTGCTAAATCATAGCCAAAGGGCTTGGTGAACAACCATCATTGCGAACTTTTCAACAGCAGCACCAAGGTGCTGCTGTTTTATTGTCTCCTGAAAGAAACTGTAAGATTTGGACTAAAAAAATCTTGCAATACGGCACTAATCTGGCATTTTCCCGCCCGTCCACAACCTACCGGAAGTGTGATACCAAAATACTTAATTCCTGCGTAGCTCAGCGGTAGAGCGGGTGACTGTTAATCACTAGGTCCTTGGTTCGATCCCAAGCGCAGGAGCCATTTGAAAGCCCTCAAGTTAAAAACTTGAGGGCTTTCGCCTTTTTAGCGAAGCCCTCTCAAAGCACCACTCCATGGACATAAAAAGCCCCCAGATAATAGACCCAGTGGCTACGTTAGAGGAGTGACTACTCCCCCCAGCACTGAAAAACAAAGAGCAACAAGGTGCTGATGCTAATTAGTATTTTTTGGGACGGTAAAAGTAGATACTTATAAAGCCCATCGGGAAAGACTGAGGTATTTCACTCAATGGAAGGGACACTTACTACTTCCAACTGACGGTTCCTCCTCTGAATCTGGATACTGTGGAGAGGCGTTTTGTGTCTCCACCTTCTCTGGCCGCTTCCAAACTTTGAGAAAAATACCATCCATCGAGCGAATGGTGAGCCGGGATGTGGGTTCAGGGTCCGCTCCCGGCCCCGGGGCAAAACGATAACGTCGTGTCAAAGACGCCAGAATTAACATCGCCTCCTGCATCGCAAAAGCTGCACCAATACAGATGCGCGGCCCTTGCCCAAACGGAATGTAGGCACAGGCTGGCTGATCAAGTCCGCCCTCAAACCGATCAGGGTCAAACTCATCAGGACGCTCCCAAAGCTCTCGATGACGATGTACCAGCCATGGCGAAATAACGACAGGAGATCCATCCGGAATGTCTTTGCCTTGCAAGCGCTGTCCATGAGTTGATTTACGAAAAGTAAGAAAGCCTACCGGGGGATAAATACGCATTGTTTCCCTAAAAACATTGCGAACCTGTCGGTGCCGCGCAACATCCTTAAATTCCGGCGCTCTATTGCCCAGCAAAGCACAAGTCTCCTCATGCAGCCTTTCCTGAATATCCGGACATTTGGAAATCAAGAATAGCGACCAAGAAAGCGCACTCGCAGATGTCTCATGCCCCGCGAGAAACAACATAGCCACTTGATCCACCAGTTCGACTAAGTTGAAGGCAGACCCATCCTCAGGGTCACGAACCTCCAACAACGATTGTAGAATATCACGATGATCACTTTTTTCACCTCCTTGATAGGCTTCATAGCGGTACTTGATCGTATGCGCTAAGAGCTCTCTTATTTCGCGGCCTGTACGTTTCCAGATGATGTAATGGTGCGGAGCAAGCCATAGCGGAATTCTGAAAAAACTCATTTGGATCATCAGGACCGCCTTTTCCTGAAACAGATTAAACGCTTTGAATATTTTGTTTGCCCCTTCACTTTCTAGTGATTCTGAGAGAATGGTACGCAAAATGATATCAGCAGTAACATGGGTCATCTCAAGTTCTATATCAGCTACTTGGCCGTCCTCAAGCTCGTCCAAGCGGTCAATGAGAGCATCTGACCCACCATGCATCAGCGTAAAGACTTCTTTGAGTTTGGCTTGGCCAAAAGCTGGATCAAGCATACGTCGCTGGCGCTCCCACGTGGGGCCATTGGTCGTGAATATGCTATCACCAAGTAGTGGTTTTAAAGCGACTTCGGAAAGTTCATGCTTGGGAAAAGACTCACTTTTATCGACCAGCACCTCTTTAATAAGCTCTGGAATTTTAACCAGAAAGAGCTGAACTCCCGGCAGGCGCACACGCGACATTCGACCCGAGTAACTGCCCTCATATAAAGTAGCCAACCACGATCTTCGCCCCCTCTTAAAAAGGTTCCACAAAGAACGCTTTTGCGAGCGATCCAAAGGTGTGGGAAAAGGCGGAGTGTAGGCCATAGTTTTTAAGAATGATGATTCTATGATCTCACGGAATAGCGGTTGGCAAGCTTTACCGGTCCTGCAGTGATCGCGAAATAATCATAATCCGTCAGCTGGTCTGCTGCCATGATGTATTGAAAATGAACTCGGAAAAGATCTTTTTTGATTCTTGAGTAAATTTGAGGTGAAAACATTTTCACCAGACTTACGGGGATACGTATCGGCTTAACCGGATCTCCCTCCACACGCGAAACACCGGACATTGTCACGAGATCACCGACCGAGACACAAGCCCCATCTCGGCGAGCTGAAAAATCAAACCACCCAGCAAATGGACTCCTAGCAACCACCCTAAGATCATTACGCAATTTTTGACCACCGGGAAGAAAAGTCACCAATGGCAAACAATTACCAAGTGTTGCGAAAGCAAATGTAGACTCTCCTTTGCCCAGATCAGGCTCCAACTGAAGTATTTTTGCAACCAGCGCTGTGCCAAGAATCGTCCCCGCACTATGACCGACAATAAGCACCTCATCTGCCTCACCAGAGCGTATTCTCTTGATGATATATTCAGCAAATTCATCAATACGTTCATCCAGTTCTGGAATACCTCCGTATGCCCATTTTTGCATAGCGCAGTGTGTACGTAACTGCCAGTAACCATGCAGATGGTCATCTGCCCAGCGGCCAAGCTTAACACCAAGGGGAAGTAACACGGCTGCAGGAATAATACCAAGCCACCAGCTCAGGCCGAGAGTAAGGGTCAAAAATACAACAAGTGCTGCAAGCAGCAAACTTACAACGAGCAAACCGATAAAACAAACAATGGGATAAGCAACAGTTAGAGCAGAAGTCCATGAGACTTTATACAAACGCCAAAACCAGTTAGCCTTTATAAATTCCCAATATGACGGAATGATCGCCTTGAAGAGTTGGAATTCATTTCTTGGCCAATTCCTGCGAATAATATCATCCCAGCGCAGAAAATCGTAATCAATCTCTGTGCCTGAATCCACGCACTTCACACTCCACCTACTGGCCAAACGGTGCACGCGATGGCGATCACCAACTTCAAGATCTAAGCCATTGATTAAACCCTGTTTTTTGGATTCTTCGGCATAGAGCTTGTGGTAGTGAGATGCACCACGTGGATCGAAACCACTGAAATAAAAAACAAGGCGTTTTCTAATCGGTTCTTCAGCATAATCGTTTTCAGAAATCTTCATCATCCAGATATATGTCGTTTTGCCGGATTCATATTCTCCATCTCACTCTCACCTTGCCGACATATTACAATATCAACTTTCAGATAAAACCACCGCGTTAGCTGCTGCATAATGCTGAGCATGGGTCAGGCTGATTTTAATTTGAGTCAAGCCGTTGGTTTTGTAAAAATCCTGTCCCTCACCAGAGAGAAAGACTTCAGGTTGTCCGCTTTTATGGCGCCTTATCTCCATATCCAACCAAGCCAGCTCTTTACCAATTCCTGTGCCAAAAGCCTTGGCAATAGCCTCCTTTGCTGCAAACCGCGCTGCATAGTGGATCGCCGGCCTCTTTTGGGCTTCACAGTATTCCTTCTCCGCGCCGGTAAATACTCGATTTACAAAGCGTTCGCCATACTCGGCGATGGACGACTCCACGCGCTCTACTTCCACCACATCAATACCTATGCCGAAAATCATCATAATGCATACCCCTTCATGGCAGCTCGCATTTCCTTCACCGCTTCGATCAGTCCAATTTGCACCGAGCGGGCAATCAGCGTGTGTCCAATGTTCAATTCACTCAAATGAGGAATCGTAAGAAGCTCAGCAAGATTTTGATGGTTGATGCCGTGCCCAGCATTAACTTGAAGGCCATACTCATGACCCAGTATTGCGGCTTCCTTGAGCCGCAAAGTTTCTTGGCTGCGTGTTTCGCCGTCAGCGTTTGCGAAGCAACCAGTATGCAACTCAATCATCTCGGCACCTATACGCTGAGAAGCCTCGACCTGAGACGCGTCTGGATCAATAAACATACTCACCTTAATTCCATCTTGCTGTAGCCGAGACACTGTTTTGTCAAGGGAGTCATAAAGTCCAGCCACATCGAGCCCGCCTTCGGTAGTAACCTCTTCACGGGTTTCGGGCACCAGACAAACGAAATCTGGCTTTAATCGCAATGACATTGCTACCATTTCAGGAGTATTTCCCATCTCAAAATTGAGCGGCAAATTGATCTGCTCTCTAATTTGAAAGGCGTCCTCTTCTTGCATGTGGCGTCTGTCACCGCGAACGTGTATAGTGATTGAGTCTGCACCGCCTGCCAAAGCGTCGTGAGCTGCCACCAAGGGGCTGGGTTCTGCATTGGGAGAATCCAACATGTCTGAGTAGCGCGCCTGGCGCAAAGTAGCTACATGATCAATATTAACGCCCAATAACAAACTCATACCAGTGAGATAAGCCACATTTCATAACGTGCCAACATCTTTTCATCTCTTTTGAAGCTCTTTTTATGCAAGCTTCCTCATTCCTCGATTGCATTTTATGGCGATGAATAGTTATCTGAGTAGTATGCAGATGATTTCATGCCTCCGACACACCATACTGTATCTTTTTTCAGTCAGCTTGATCGCCAGCCTGCATGTGAATGCTCAAGAAGGGCAAAATACTTTGTCGCCATCCAGACCAGAAATACCTGACGATCTGATTGATGATCCACATGTGCGGGAAGAGCTTGGGGTGAACGAGTTCACCGCGCCCTCAATCAAGCGTATCTTTGATGATTTAGACAATTTAGCGCCGCTACATGCTGACGAACGAGCTTATGAAATACCAAATCGTATGCCTTTGAACAGAGCTGACCTTGCCCTAGAGATTGGCTTTCTGATTGCCGAAGGCTTCATCGCCGTGCAGGCAGGCCACATGCAGAAAATCGAAGAACTTGCTAAAGAGCTATCTCGATATAGCCGAGCCTTGGGCGCAGGCGAGCGTGTCAACCGGCACGCAGCCAGCCTTCTGGATAACGCCCGTAAAAACAACGTCGAAGCACTCAAAAAAGAACTTACCGCTACCCAAAGAGATGTTGAAACCGACCTCATACATTTACGTGATGTCGACCTAGCTCATCTGATTTCACTAGGAGGCTGGATTCGCGCGCTCGAAGTAAGCTCATATGCTGTAGAGAGGAAATACACTGAGGCAAGAGCCCGCCTACTTTATCGCGAAGATATCGCCGACTATTATGAAAGCTCAATCGAAGCTTTAGATCCTCGTGTATCTGATCGAGATGATATGAGGGCAATACGTAAAATCATAGCAGAATTGCGCACCACAATGCTACTAAGCGCCGATGCTGAGCCCACAATAAAAGGTGTTGAGGAAATTGCCGCCGCTGCCCGAAAACTGGCAGCCATTGCCTTACAACGCCCTTAAAATTGCATTATTAATTTCTGTATACTACCAAATAAATATTACCGACGATGATTATCTGGACTACTCTTGTTGCCATCCTCAAAATATTAGGCTCACTCGGCATCTTCCTCTACGGCATGAAAGTCATGTCGGAGGGCATACAAAAGGCAGCGGGAAGCGGAATGCGCCATGCTCTCGCCACGATGACTCATAACAGGGTTAGTTCTGTTTTTACCGGATTTTTCACAACATCCCTAGTGCAATCATCCTCAGCCACTACGGTATTGGTAGTAAGCTTTGTCAATGCAGGCCTTCTTACCCTCACTGAATCAATCGGAGTAATCATGGGGGCTAACCTTGGTAGACCTTGGGGAACTCAACATCGCTGAGGCTGAGGATGCAATTAAGAAAATGTCTCGCTTGTGTGTCACGATGTTTGATGGATTCATCGATGTTCTTGAAAATCCGAAAACGGACATGTCTTCTCAGGTAAGTGCACTCAAAAAGATTGAAGATGAGTCCGACCTCATGCTGCAGGAAATCACACAATATCTTGTACGCTGCTCATCCAAAGATATAGGACCAGCAAATGCTAATAGAATAGCTAATATGCTGCGTATTACTCAGGAGGTAGAGGAATGCGTTGATTGCATCTATCGCCTCGTTAAACTCAATGAACGCAGATACAAAAAGGATCGTCAGTTCACTCCAGAACAACAAGAGGCCATTCGTGAATTCGCTGGGAGCATTTCCCAATTCGTTACATTTGCCGACCAAAGCCTACTAGCCAAAATCTCCAGTGAAGACATGGCCAAGGCAGAGGCCATGAAAAACATGGCTGCTACAATGCGCAAAAAGTTCAACAAGAGTGCAATGAAGCGCATGTCAAATGGTGACGTGAAGCTCGAGATGCTCAACATCGACATCAGCAACCACTTCGACTCGGTGTCCAATCACGCATTGCATATCGTGCAAACGAGCATGGCAATGCATGAGGAAGCATAGCAACCGCACTCGCCCGTCTTTAGTGAGCCACATCGAGGGCTGCTAAGCAACAAACCCTGCAGCAGTTATGCTAGCAGGGTTTTTTGGGCTTTGAACGAAGCCTTGGATACTCGGGCAAGATCCCCAAGCTTTGTTCACGCCTCTTTCACCAAGATTCTTACCCCATCCTCGGAACTGACAATAATTTCTTTTCCTTCGGCAATGAAACCATTAGCGGCAGTGACATCTAGGATTCTGCCATTAAAGTCTCCTTTGCCAGCTGGTCGAAGATCCGTTGTTGCTAGTCCTTGTAAGCCAACGTGCTCACCCGTGCCACCAGATACTGAATCCAATCCCGTCGAATCGCCATTGACAAGCACCTTGCTCATCACCAGTCGGTTGAACAATGGAGCACCGGGCAAGTAGCGCATCATCAACATCATCAACACAGTAGATCCAAGCAAGCCAATTGCTAAGTTGAGAGCCGGCCGGGTAATGAAATCCAGTGCTCCAGCAGCATCCCAGCCTCGCACTGCATTGTCTTCAAAAGCAAAGCCATCAACCATAGCAAAAAACAAGGTTCCAATCACCAAGATTGCCCCAATGACACCCGGCACAATCATTCCAGGTACTAAAAAGAGCTCGAAGACAACCAAGATCACTCCTAGCAGGAACAATAACATTAATCCATATCCAGCCATATTACCTGCGGCATAGTTCCCAAAAAAGAATACTGCAAAGGCCAATAGCGATATCCCGCCGCCAATTCCAAACCCAGGGGTCTTCATCTCGAGATAAGCTCCCCCAATACCAACAAGTATGAGAATCGCCGAAAAAGCAGCTACCCAGTATGCTAGCTTCTCCATACCAGTGGGCACGGCCAAGACAACATCAACCCCGGCCAAGCCCTCCTTCTCCAACAATTCATCAATACTGTCCACTATACCCTTAGCCAATAACGGCTTACCTTGGAACTCGCTAACTGCCTCGTCAGCTGTGAGCGATAAAAGCTCCCCCTCTTCAACTTGAATATCGCCAAAATCATAATACTCATCGGTGATCATCATTGCCCTGATCACGTCTGGATTACGCCCCTTACTCTTAGATACTGCTCGTACAAATGCGTTGAAAGCAGACTCAATTTTAGCACGCATGATTTCTGGGATTTCAGCACCGCTACCACTGACAATCGCCGCTGCCCCAATCGTTGAGACCGAGTGCATGTATATCGCGTCAGTTCCAGCAGCAACAAGAGCCCCTGCACTCAATGCCTGCTGATTAACAAATGCGTATGATGGAACCTTGATTTTCTGCATATCAACCATGATCAGCTCGGCTGTATCGAAGGCCAACCCTCCTGGAGTATCTATATCGAATAGCACGGCACGAGCATTCTCCTGGTTGACTCGTTGGATGACTCTTCGCCAGAATTTAAATGCCTGTTTATTGACAAGGTCTTTTTTCCCCACTTTGATCACTACCACTTTGCCCTCATAGCTTTCCTCGTCTGACCGACCAAATACCCTCTTTTGTGGCTTTACCGGTACCGCAGCATTCTCCACTTGAGGTTTCGCCGCTTCATCAGTTTCAAACTGCTTTGCCTCTACTGGCCCCTCTGCCGCTGCCTTGGGAGCTTCAGATGCTTTGTTTACCAGCGCTTCTGAGGTTTGCCCTTGAGCCATTCCGGCCATAGCAAGACTAGAAAATAAACCTATTGCCAATATGGAAAGTGTTCTCATGCCATTACGTGTAGCACAAAGTGGTAAAAACGACACCGCAAATTAATATGAACCCCACTCATCGAATCCTATCTCCGTGACATCAGAAACCCCTTAAAATAGGCAAAAAAACGATTGCATTAAGCTTCACGTTGCCCTTTATTCACCGCCCCGCGAGCTAGAAATCACCGTAGGTCCTCCGCAAATTAGCCAACTGTCAACACTTGACGACCCGCTAATCTCCGCTCGCCGGAGGGTAACCCGGTAAACCAACAAATACCATGTCAGAAGACACATCAAACAATACAGAAACAACAGAAGCAACTGAGGAAGAAGAAGAAGGCGCCGCATTCAAACTGGATCGCTTTGAACTTCCCAACCGCTTGACCAAAAACGAAGACACCGAATCTGAAACCTACGCACAATTTGTTGCTGAGCCATTCGAAGGTGGCTACGGTCACACTATCGGTAACTCATTACGTCGCGTTTTGCTCTCCTCTCTCGAAGGTGCTGCGATCACATCCGTGCGTATTGCCGGAGTTCAACATGAGTTTTCGAGCCTTCCAGGTTGTGTTGAGGATGTCACTGACATCATCCTCAATCTCAAAAAAATCAAATTTAAACATCACGGCAAAGAGCCACGCGTTCTCACCATTAAGTGCGAGAAAGAGGGTGAAATTACTGCTGCAGACATTCTCGACGACAACATGTATGAAGTGGTCAACAAGGATCAGGTCATTTGCAACCTTGACCGCAAAGTCAAATTTGACTGTGAGTTTGAAGTGAAAGTTGGTCGTGGTTTCAACACTGGCGACGAAAACAAGCGCAAGGACATGCCTATTGGCGTTATTGCTATCGATTCGATCTTCTCACCCGTAGTTCGCGTAAAATATGCGGTGGAAGCAACTCGTGTTGGGCAAATGACCGATTTTGATAAGCTCATTCTCGACATTTGGACTGATGGTCGTGTCGAACCATCCGATGCCCTTCTCCAAGCCTCTGCTATTCTTCGTCATCACCTTGACGTCTTTGTCAACTACGATGAAAACGCTGTTGACTTCGAGGAAGCACCAGCTGAGCAGAGCGAAGAAAACGCAGCTCTTAAGAAGCTGCTCAACATGAGTGTCAATGAGATCGAGCTTTCTGTTCGTGCTGCAAACTGCCTCAACAATGCTAACATAACGACCGTTGGACAGCTCGCCACCAAGACTGAGGCAGAAATGCTCAAGTATCGCAACTTTGGTAAGAAGTCTCTGAACGAGATTAAAGAGAAGCTCGTGGAGCTTGGTCTTGGACTCGGCATGAACATCGACCCATCTCTACTCACCGGAGCACTACCAAGCGTAGCAGCACCTCGCCTCGGAACGGAAGACGAAGCACCTGTCGGTCTTGCCGACCTGATTGCTCAAAACCTGAACGACTAAACATTCAGTATATCCAACTACTATTTAAAAACTAATCGTCCGCAAGGACTACTAACATGAGACACAGAAAAAAAACTGTCAAACTACAACGCGATAGCGCTCACCGGCGTGCTTTGCTTGCCAACTTGGCATGCAGCCTGATCGAGCACGGCCGCATTCGCACCACATTAGCTAAAGCCAAGGCCCTGCGCCCAGTCGCCGAAAAAATGGTAACGCTAGCTAAACGTGGTGACCTACATGCGCGCCGTCAAGCTGTAGCATTCCTTCGTCAAAAAGACTCAGTCAAAAAATTATTTGGTGAAATTGCCGCGGCATGTGAGGACCGTCAAGGTGGCTATTGCCGGATCACCAAATTGGGAGCACGCACCAGTGATTCAGCCCCAATGGCATACATCGAGTGGACTGACATTGAGGAAATTGCTCTAGCAAACAGCGGCAATCAAACAGCTGAAGAGGAGTAAAAAAGTGACTTCAAGTCATCTCTAGCTAATATTGCTATATTACTTTCAAAAGCATGCATTCCTGTGAATGCATGCTTTTTTGTATGCTAGTATCATTGTGTTATCATTAAAAATTAAACCTACATATAGGTAACTTTTTACTTGCGAGCATCACCATCAATGTTATTGGTTTGTAGAGTTAACTCTTTAACGGTTAGCCCTCGAGAACAACACACACATTATGAAATCTAGAAAAAACTTAACCCGTTTCACATACGAAACTACAGCTTTTCAGGGCTGGCGCCTCTGCCTGAGCCGCAC
The DNA here is from genome assembly GCA_965657565.1 of Oceaniferula sp. Taxonomy (GTDB): domain Bacteria; phylum Verrucomicrobiota; class Verrucomicrobiia; order Verrucomicrobiales; family Akkermansiaceae; genus Oceaniferula. The sequence continues at coordinate 64,277 of CBFHPA010000002.1, read as the reverse complement.
TGGAACCACTTTCACTAAATATTTTTCAGACAAAAAATATGGTGGCGAGCGCAAGGCTCTAAAAGCTGCAGACGGAGCACTCAGTGGGCTACGCGACCTACTTGACAAGTCCCGCAAAGTAAATGGAAAGCTAAGCAAAAGCACTGTTGCGAAAGCGCACAAATTACTCAAATCAGCCTAATCACTTAGGACCTAACAAATCAACACCCTATGAAAAGCAGCTAGGAAATGTCCTGGCTGCTTTTTTTTGCTTATCAACGAGTGTGTGCTAGCCTTGGCCCCAGTGAACAACATTGAATTTTACAATCGCTACAGCAAGTCCATGGAGACAGAGCTGGTATATGGAGAAGCATTTCTCAAATGGGCGTATGGTAACCCCCTCGGCAAACTGGCACTGCATAGCTTTATTAAAAGAGCTGCATTTTCTCGTTGGTATGGCACAAGAATGGACAAATCATCCAGCCAATCAAAAATAAAACCCTTTATCGCTGATTACGGACTCAATGTTAAAGAATTTGCTGAGGATCCAGAGACCTACAATTCATTTAACGAATTTTTCTATCGAAAACTCAAATTAGATGCCCGCCCCATTTCTGACGATACAATCGTTTTTCCAGCCGATGGTAGGCACTTAGCTTTCCAAAACATAGACGATATTAATGGGTTTTTTGTCAAAGGCCAAACCTTTGACCTTCATCAATTGATCGGAGATAGCGAACTCTCGTCTCAGTATTCTGGTGGTTCACTGATCCTCTCGAGACTATGTCCAGTCGACTACCACCGATTCCACTTCCCGGTCAGCGGGCACACATCTTGCACGCGTCTAATTAATGGTCCTCTTTTCTCCGTTTCGCCCATAGCATTGTCACGCAATTTGAGCTACCTTTGGCAAAACAAGCGCACCATTACGCAAATACAAACTGATTCATTAGGTAAAGTGTTGATGTTGGAAATTGGTGCAACATGCGTGGGTTCCATACAACAAACGTATCAAGCTGAAGACACCGTCAACAAAGGTGACGAGAAAGGCTATTTTTCTTTTGGCGGATCATCCACCATCGTCATCTTTGAACCGGGAGCGATCAACTTCAGTGAGGACCTCCTAACAAATTCTAACAACCAGATAGAAACGTATGCCAAAATGGGTGACTCTATGGGACATGCACTATATGGCATTCAATGTGATTTGAAGTGCTGCCAACCTTGCACGGTATCCATAACAGCATCAGATACCTGCACCAGTTCTCCAATAATGCTCAATTCAAGGTCTGGGAACTGCCTCCCCCACGCTTCATTGAGCCTGTCACTTATTTTTGGCGATACCGTGAATAACAGCTCATAATCTTCTCCATCTCCCAAGGCCTGCTCAATACTACATCCTTCATTACATGGTAGGGAGTGCTCATTGATTGAATAACCACATTGGCTAGCTGAAGCCAAGCGAGGCAGATCGCAGCCCAGCCCATCGGAGAGATCCATCATTGAGTTGATACCAAAGTGCTCTGTTAACCAACGAGCTTCGTTCACACGAGGTGTAAAATTTAAATGCTTACCCGTAATAGAACCACCTAAGCTACCAGTTACCATAACAAGGTCACCAGCCTGTCCCCCACTTCTTAAGATGCATCGCGATTTCTCGACCCAGCCAGTAGCAGCCACAGAAATGACCGCTGCTGCATCAGCAGGCACACTACTGGTCTCCCCGCCGCATATCGTTGCTTTGTATTTAGACGCGCAAAGCTGCATTCCTTCGTAAAGGCCATCTAAATACTCAACCGACTTCTGAGGAGGCATTGCTATCGTAATAAGCATGTGACTTGGCATACCGCCCATCGCGGCAAAATCGCTGACAACTCGTGCCACAGCCTTCCAGCCGACTCGAATGGCAGAATCCTGAGCCCTGTAATGAATACCCTCTACCATTGAGTCCGTTTTGAGCAATTGGTATGGATCACTCTTATTTAAGTCGATCACAGCACAATCATCTCCTGGGCCAACCACTAGTTGGTCATCCTTGTCACAGCTACCGGTAAGCTTTTCGATAAGCCTCTCCACGATAGCGTCTTCTCCTATATCACTCAATTGACTCATGCCAGTGCTGGAAGCTTAAAACACAAGCTCAGACAAAAACAATTCTTAAAGAAATTATAAGAACAATTGCTGTAAATTTGACTTTTTTAGCGCATAATATTGGTGTGCGCCGCCTTATTATAGTTCTGATTTGCTACATCAGCTCATTTGCCTCGCCTTTCATCTCGGCAAGCAGCCCTCCACAGGCTGTAACTGATTATCTGGCGCAAAATGCTGAATACCTAGCAGGCTCAAAAGCTATGGAAGATCAGCTCTATCGCACAGCCGCCTCCAAGTTTCGACTGGCATTACAAGCGCCCGGTATTCCGAGTGAGGTTACACCTTACGTACAAATCGCACTCGTAGAGTCACTTATTCGCTCCAGTAATGCCGCTTGGGGGGACAGCCAGCTTGCTCTCGAGGCTTTAGAGCTCATTAGTGATGAGGCTGTAGCTAAGCAACCACTCACTTCTATTTGGAAAGCTGAGGCCCTTTTTGCATTGGGACGTTATCAAGATGCAAACAACGTACTAGCGGAGATACCTAACTCACATGAGAAATATAGCGAAAGCCAACTTACTCGCGCCCGAATCTTATTGGCATTAGGGCAGACTACGGAAGCCTTGGAGCTTCTTCTCAAACTTGATCAGTCAAACTCTACTCAAATCAAAAATGCTGCAAACCTCCTAGCCACCGAAATACACATTAATCTTGGCAACTTTGATATCGCCACCAATAGCATTGAAAAAATTAATGGGCAGGTTCCTGCTGCCGCAAAAGTCAAAGAATACCTTGCAGCCCGATTGGCTCTCTCATCAAAGGAAGGTTCATTTGAGGCCATCAAGCGATTTCAGTCATTGATTGCTGCACCCGAACACCTTTCGGAGCAAATTTTTCACGCATGTATATTAGGTAAAGCAGATGCTCAGGCTGCCGTTAATCAGGTGGAAGATGCGGTCGTAACGCTTGAGCAATTCATCGACAGCTACCCCAATTCTATGATGCTGCCAGCAGCTTTTGATCGCTTAACCGGCTGGCTTCCGAATAACCTGGACGATGATAGTGTCATCATGTCCAAGCTTAAACAATGGAGTGGTGATACCCTGCTTACCGACAATGCTCTCTACAAAGGTGGGGAAAGCAGCAGTGCCATTTCCCTTTATCAGTCTCCATCCTCTAATAACGATGATCTGGTAAGTCTTGCACTCTACCATCGAGCTACATTACTCGCTCGAAATGATGAGACCAAAGACAATCAGCTTGCCATGGCTCTCCTGGCACGCCTACGAGCACAACATATCAGCGGCCAAAGCTTGCCTGGTGAGCTCTACCTCAAGCTTGCATCAGCATCACTGATTGATACTGCTTATTTGCACCTGAAGCAAAACAACCCGAGCCAAGCAACTTTCACTCTCTCGGTGATGGAAAAAATTGCTTTCTCACCACGCCTTCGAGACGAGGCTAGTTTCTTACGTGGTCTTTTATTGGCAGATCAAAACGAGCCAAGTGAAGCCTTGAGTGCCTTCGAATACGCACGACAATCAAGCTCACAAGACATTTCAAAAGCTTCCACTATGAATGCCGCACTGATGGCTCTTAAGGACAGTAATCTCAATGCCTTTGAGGAAATCAATAACACTGCTCAAGATAACTTTATTAGAAGTTCACTAAACCTCGAACGAGCACTTTGGAAAGCTAGCCAAGGTGATCTCATGGCGCCATCAGAACTTGAATCATTCATCGTCAACAATCCAAGACATTTGCGTGAGAACGAAGCAAGGTTAGCTCTTGCTGCAGCATCAGTCATGATTTCACCAATTGATGTGGATATGGCAAAAGCCCAAATCAATGTGATAGCACCCCGACTGAGAGATGCCGAGAATCAGTACAAAATCACAAAAATACTCATTCGGGCAGAAGAATTAGCTCAAAATTGGAAAGCCGCAGCAGATGCCGCAGAGCTGTTTATCGCTAATTACAGCAAGAACCCTAACATCCCATACATCAAAATAAAGCTTGGAGAGGCCTATTTTCATAATGAGGATTACAATAAGGCACGAAGAATTTTGCAGGAAATCCCTGAAACATATCCAGAGAGCGCCTACGCACCGTACGCGAGCTTTCAAGCCGCAATGGCTGCTAGACTGGGAGGAACAAGCCAAGCGAGGGAAGAGTGTCTCGCCATGTTCCAAAAAATAATTGACGGTGAGCACACTCACCTAGCAGACGAAGCACGTATTCAGCAAGGTCGAGTTTTAATCGACCTACGCCGTTATGATGAGGCCAAATCCTGCCTCAAACCAATGTTTGAGAATAACCAAACGCCAATTTCTCTGCGCCGCTCCGCGGGTGTATTAATGGCAGACTGCCTGCATCGCCAAGGTCCTGCAGATGTAGCGAATTACAAAGAAGCCATAGACATCTACAACCAGCTGCTCTCGGAAGAGAGTATACCCCTAGCGTGGAAAAACAGGATTCATTTCTTACGCGGACAAACCTACGAAAGCATGTCTCAATGGGCAAACGCCTTTGCATCTTATTATGATGTCATTATCGGAAACTACCCCGCACCATCTGACGAATCTCACCACGAGGAGTGGCTGTGGTTATACCGCTGTGGCTTCAAAGCACTTTCAATGCTAGAACGTGAACAGCGATGGGGAGCTGCGGTGAAGCTTGCAAGACGCATTGCCTCTTTTGATGGCCCTCGAGCTGAAGAAGCCACTCAACGTGCCAACAGCCTCGCAAAAAAACATATGATTTGGGAAGACAATGACCCATCAACTATTGGAGTAGAATCCAATAATAACACAGACCAACCGTAAGTAGAAAAAACCCCAATCACCTAATTTACAATGCGCACCGCAGTTTATGCAGGATCTTTTGACCCACTCACCAATGGGCACTTATGGATGATCGAAAAAGGGCTTGAAATGTTTGACCACCTTTATGTTGCGATCGGCAGTAACCCGGCAAAATCATACACATTTTCAGTTCAAGACCGCCTAAAGATGCTTGAAGATGCAATCCCCTCATGTGACCGCCTAACTATTTCAGAATTCAAAAATCTCTACTTAGTTAAATACGCTAGTAGCGTTGATGCTCAGTATATCCTGAGGGGTATTCGTTCATCAAGTGACTATGAATATGAGCGTGTTATGCGTCACATTAACGCTGACATGGCGCCGAGCATCACCACTACCTTCTTGATGCCACCTCGTGACATTGCTGAGCTTTCCTCCAGCATGGTAAAAAGTCTAATCGGACCTGAGGGGTGGGAGGAATCGGTAAAACGCTATGTTCCTTCAGCTGTTTTCACCGCACTTAAAAAAATGAACTAGTCATAGCAATCGCTCTGTTAGTCACATCAATTTTTATGATTTCGACTCAATGACCTTCTGGCCAAATATTCAACATACACTAATTCGGCTTTTCGATGATAGGCAGGACTTCTGGCAGTGGAGTGCTCTTCTATTGTGTTTATTAGGAGCTACTGGCATCTCATTGCTACTTCGCTCCAAGACATTTCGCCAAGGGTCTCAATACCACTCCCTCGTCACCCGCTTTTTTAATCCCGGCAAGCAAATCAGTCTTATCCCAGTTAGTTTCTGTCTCCTGTTATGGATTACATGGTCTGCTCGTATTCAATGGTCCAACCAAATGGTTTCACAGGGATTGCAGTCAATACCATCAAATTACATTTTTACCACCGCCTTACTTGTCTCAGCACTTGTCATCTATCAAGTTGCCACAGCTGTCTCGAAAGGACGTTCGGCACCCAAGTTCTTGGGCGGTTTAATGCTTATTATATTTACCCTTCAGGTTTTTGGTTGGCTTGAGCCACTGAGCCGTGCCCTTCAAGGTATCAGGCTTCCGATCGGAAACATCGAAATCAATGTCTGGGCGATCATTTCGGCTGTTGCAGCCCTATTCATCTTACTTTGGTTTGTTGGGCTATCGGTAAGATTTATCGATGGCATTCTTAAACCTAGGACAGACATCCCCCCCTCCATCAAGGTTCTCATTGGAAAAGGCTCACGCTTGACTCTCTACATCATTGCCATCGTAGGCGCTTTGAAGATTGGAGGTGTTCCCTTGGGTGGGCTGGCAGTTTTCTCTGGTGCTTTAGGTCTCGGTCTTGGCTTTGGCTTACAAAAAGTAATATCAAATCTAGTAGCCGGAGTAATCATGCTACTCGACAAGTCCATCAAACCAGGTGACGTAATTGAGATTGAAGGTACCTTTGGTTGGATTAATTCTCTAAGATCACGCTACATATCAGTGATAACCCGCGACCGTAAAGAAATCCTCATTCCAAACGAAGATTTTATTACCAACAAGGTTATTAATTGGTCTTTTACCGATCGCGTAGTTCGGATCAAGGCTGATGTCGGCGTTGCCTACTCTACTGACATTCCAGAAGCTATTCGTATTTGCAAGGAGGCAACAAAGAACATACCACGTGTCTTAACTGATCCCGCTCCGAATTGCCTGCTGAAGGAATTCGGTGATTCATCAATCAACCTTCAAATACGCTTCTGGATCGACGATGAACCACAAGGAGTTAGCAACGTTCGCTCTGAAGTTCTCATCGCTGTGTGGAAAGCTTTCCGCGAACATCATATCGAAATCCCTTTCCCTCAGCGTGATCTGCACATCAAATCTGATCACATACCCTCCGACATTGCTCAACCTTTTAAAGAATAGTATCTAATTACCATGCCCGCGCTTATATTACACCCCATCGACGAAATCATCGCTGAAATTACAGCCGGCAGGATGGTCATTGTCGTTGATGATCCCGGCCGCGAAAACGAAGCCGACCTCGTCGCTGCAGCAGCTAAAGTCACACCTGAAATGATTGCATTCATGGCAAACCATGGACGTGGACTGATATGTGCGCCTATTACCGCTACAAGAGCCCATGAGCTTGACTTACCACCCATGGCCCCTCGCAACACTGAATCACAAAAAACAGCCTTCACAGTGTCTGTAGATGCAGCTGACGGCATCACCACCGGTATCTCAGCAGCAGATAGAGCAGAAACTATTCGACTACTTGCAACAACAGAGGCTACAACAAATTCCCTAGTTCAACCAGGGCATATTTTCCCATTACAGGCCGTTCCTGGAGGAGTATTAAGGCGTGCAGGACATACCGAAGCATCTATTGACCTTGCTCGTCTTGCAGGATTACCAGAAGCTGGAGTTATTTGTGAAATCATGAATGAGGACGGCTCAATGGCTCGCTCAGGCAGTCTTGGGGAATACCAAAAACAACATCAGCTAAAGGCATGCAGCATTGCTGACCTCATTGAATATCGCAGGCGCTCAGAAAAACTCGTACGCCATGCGGAGACGATTGCTATGCCCACCGATTACGGTGAATTCAACTGTCATCTCTACTACGTCGATCATGCTGAAGACAGCACGGCAGGTCACCACCTTGCGTTTACTCGTGGTGAAATCTCACCTGACCAACCAACACTGGTGCGCGTTCATTCCGAATGCCTCACTGGCGATGTCTTTCATTCAAAACGTTGTGACTGTGGAAGCCAACTCGATACAGCAATGAAACAAATCGCCGAAGAAGGTGGTGTCTTACTTTATCTGCGGCAGGAAGGTCGGGGCATTGGGTTGCCTGCAAAAATACATGCTTATAAACTACAAGAGCAAGGTTTGGACACGATCGAAGCCAACGAGAAACTAGGCTACGGATCTGACTTGCGGGACTATGGCATGGGCGCACAAATACTCTATGATCTTGGGGTGAGAAAAATCAAACTACTTACCAATAACCCTAAAAAGATCATTGGTCTCGAAGGATACAATTTGGAGATCACCGAGCAAGTCGGGCTGAGCATTGAATCCAATCCCCACAACGAAAAATATCTTCAGACCAAAAAAGACCGTATGGGACATACTTTGTAGGTTTCAGATTCATCGTTACCTATCCCACATGAACACCAAGCCCTCATCTTTTTCGAACAAAGGGAGGAATAGCACAGCCAATCGCATCAGCTGTAGCACGTAGCAATTCAGCCTCACGGCTTTCGATCACGCCATCGTGCATGACGGCAAGCCCTAGCATGCGTAACAGTTGCTTTTTAACCAGAGGAGCTGCCACTTCAAACTTCTCGAGAGCCATTCTGATTGATTTTAAACCACAATCTGACGAAGGCGCCATTTCTAACTGCCACCCCCACTCAGCGGCGGCGGCTTGATAGGCGGCAGCCATTTGATCTCCCCCCCCGATTGCAGCCATAGTAGTGACTAAAATATTAGTCTCAACGATCAGCACTTCGATCGAATGATATCTTATCTTAGCCGTAGACTTAGGACGAAAATGAGCATTCAAATGTCGCTCCACCATATGCTGAAGCATAAACTCAAACAAATCTACTTGCCCGTCACTTGCAATCAACCGCTGAGTAATTTCGATAAATCGATCGTATTCAGAGAGTGACAATTGTCGAAGCGCTGGAATCGACAAATCGATTAGAGCCATCTTTTCCGAAGAATGCAAATGCACAAGCTGATGATTCCAGCTCAGAGCTAACTTACCAGCATTTGCCCCAGCACCATTTTGAATGAATCTTAGCTCCTCCTCACGCAGTTGACTGTCTTCGGCTAGCAATAAGGCATAAATAAGTGCCTGCGCCTGTTCACGATCGTGAGCTGCTCTAATCAGGCCATCATCTAAAGCCTCATAGAGCAAATGCCCGGCCGCAATATTAACTTCGGACGGCTCACCCAGACGTTCAATTAAAGCACGAGAAATAGGAGGCGGCTCAACAGGCAAGGAATGACTACCACCGCTAAAACCGCTTGCGCGATGCTCTGCCTGTTTATCATCAGATGCCCTTACTGCTGCAACCTCAGGAATCGAAGATTCAACAAACTCACCATCCCAGTTTTTTTGGATAGCCTTGATTCTGATATTCAGAGGTGGGTGAGTAGCAAGCCCGTAACTGAACATCCCCCCATCTGCAAAAAACAAATGGCTCGCCTCCGTTGCTTTCGGTGCGTTGATCTTGGCCCCATCCTGTTGACCCCCGATCTTTTTCAAGGCACCAGCAATACCTTCAGGATCACGAGTAAACTGCACCGCTGAGGCGTCGGCCAAATACTCACGTTGGCGTGAAATAGCTGCCTGAATCAACCTGCCAAAAAAAACGCCAATACTACCGACGATCATCAAAGCCACACCCGCCAGGACAATAACCACGACTACTACAGCACCACTATTTTTACTGTTGGAGCTGCGAACCCGCATAAAGCGCAAGGCCTGAAACAACATGCGACCTATCATCGAAATCATTAAAACACCAAACAGAAGCCCCATGAGCCTCATATTGAGCTTCATATCTCCATTGAGAATATGGCTAAACTCGTGTGCCACCACCCCCTGGAGCTCTGATCTACTGAGCCTTTGGAGACATCCTCTCGTTACCGCGACAACCGCATTACCAGGTTCGGTTCCAGCCGCAAAGGCGTTGATCGCTAGCTCATCATCCATCAACCAAATACCAGGAACAGGCAAGCCTGAGGCAATCGCCATTTCCTCCACCACATTGACCAGCCGGCGCTCATCCGCATCATTAGTATAGGGATCCACCTGCCTAGCACCGAGGTCTTTGGCGACAACCGCACCTCCACCATTGAGCTGCATGGTTTTAAACAGACTCCCTGTGCCCATGACTCCACCTGTTCCCAGCGCGGTAGCGGTAAACACCCCTGGCATCCAAGGGTTCACAGTCATCCCCGTATAGAGCATTGCTATATAAACAATACCATACACCGATAGGATCACGCCGATGATAGCCAGCGCGAAATAGACAACCAACCACTTGGTCCTACGTCTAGCGTCATCCTGTGCCGCGAAAAAATTCATTGGAATTGATGAGCTAAAGCTGCCTCAAGAAGATGTTAGCCAAGGCGACTAAAATTCAACTTTTACAGCCTCACGCTCACTCTCTTCAGTCACCTCAAACAAGGTTGCCGTGCCGAAATTAAAGATGCCAGCAATAAGGCTAGAGGGAAATACCTCAGTCTGTGTGTTGTATTGAGTGACCGCATCATTGTATGCCTGCCGAGAGAAGGCTATTTTGTTTTCAGTGGTAGTAAGCTCTTCACTGACCTGCATCATATTAGCATTACTTTTGAGATCAGGATAAGCCTCAGAGAGAGCAAAAAGACGACCCAGCGCACCGCCAAGGCCACCCTCAGCGGCCATCAATGCCCCCATTGAAGACGCGTCCTCAGTATTGGCGCTCTGACGAGCAGAGCTAGCCATGTTTCTGGCCTCAATGACACCCTCAAGCGTCTCTTTCTCGTGTTTCATGAAACTCTTAGCGGTTTCCACAAGATTAGGAATTAAGTCATAGCGCCGCTTTAACTGCACATCGATTTGTGCGAATGCATTGCGGTAAAGGTTACGGAGCTTAACGAGGCTGTTGTAGATACCAATTACCCAGAGGGCTAGTACAAGTACAATACCTGCGAGTATAACAAGAATGGTGATAGCAGTGGTCATAATTATCGTGTCGTTTGTTGTTGATTGCGCTCATTCAAGCGCAATTACCTATTTCGTGACCAGTTATAAGCGGGCTGAGCGCTTATGCCATTACAAAAACACAGGAGAATTGTAGCTCACTGACAAGCAGACCAGATTGATACTGTTACTTAGACTTCATACCAAATAAGCGCTTCACATCCTCAAGCATCATGTAAACAGAAGGCACCAGCAACAGAGTGATGAATGTTGCGAACAGTATACCAAAACCAAGCGAAACAGCCATAGGAACCAAAAAACGGGCCTGCATATCAGTCTCAATGAGCATCGGCATCAGACCGGCAAATGTCGTCAGTGAAGTAAGCAAAATCGGCCGGAAACGTGCTGCACCAGCATTGTGAACAGCTTTGATGAGGGATCCTTCTTCTTTTCGATGACGATTCACATATTCCACCAGCACTAAACTATCATTAACAACAACACCAGCGAGCGCGATGATACCACACAGCGACATAATGCTCAGATCCATCCCCATCAAAATGTGCCCCGCCACAGCCCCAACAATACCAAAGGGAATCACACTCATCACTATCACTGGCTGGATGTATGATTTTAGAGGGATGGCCATCAGCACATAAATACCTAACAGGGCAAAGATGAACTTCACCCCCATCTCTGAAATCGAATCCTTCTGATCTTTCTGTTCCCCCAAGTAATCCCATGAAACCCCAGGAAACTGAACCGACAGACCTGCAAGCACTTCATCATTAAAACGAGATACCACCTCATTTGCATTTGCTTTTGCTCGATCCACGTCAGCACTGATCTTTATCGATCGCTTGCGATCCACTCGATGAATCGATGCAGGACCTCGTTGTGGTCGAGCACTAGCAACCTCAGTAATAGGAACCTCATCACCCTTCGGGGTTTTAAGCCTCACATTTTCAAGATTCTCAATCGATCTTCTCTCATCAGCTGGATACCGCACCATCACCTTAACCTCATCACGACCCCGTTGGATTCGTTGTATTTCTTCTCCATAAAACGACTGTCTGATTTGCCGTGCTACTGTTTGCAGACTGAAGCCCATCGCCCTGCCGGCTGGCGTGATCTGATCATAGATCAGCTCGCGTTTACCTTTTCGATTATCTGTGGAAATATCTTTTACCCCTGCGTAGCCATTGAGTTCTCGGGTGATATACTGCGCCGCTTGTTTTAACATTCCAAGGTCTCGCCCCGAGATTTCAATATCGATGGCATTGCCGCTCGCTCCAGTTTCTTGCCGAAAGCTCAATTCCACGACTCCAGCAATGAGCCCAATTTCATCTCGCCACGCAGCTATGAACTCATCAGCGGAAATATTACGTTCGGCTGCTGGACTGAGCTCAACCGTGACCTCTCCCAAATTACTACCAATGGGGATCCGCTCTGCACCGAAACCCATTTGAAATGGCTGAGTACCAGAGGTGGCTAAGATATGCACTGAAACCGGCTCCCCCTCCTTATCTAGATATCTCGCACCGACTGCCTGCGCCGCTTTTTCAATCCTTTCAATTTCCTCCTCAGTAATACTAAAAGGAACCCCTTTTGGCATCTCAAGCTTTGCTGTAACGACATCCCCTTCCACCTTGGGCATAAATTCAAATGGTACCCATTTACCCATTACCAAACCTGTAACTGCCATGAGAAGAGCAACAAAAACAGCCCATACCGAATATCGATGACGCAGACAACTCATCAGAAATGGCTTGTAAACACCCTGCACAAAGCTCTCCAGACCACCCGCAACGCGCCGTTGTATGCGGAAGATGATGTTTACCTTGTCGCCCTCAATGTGCGGCTTGAGCAAGGCAAGATGAGCTGGCAAAACGAGCTTAGACTGAAGCAGCGAAAACATCAGCACGGGGATGACAATAAGAGGAATATTAGGCCAAATTTTCCCACTAACCCCACTAATGCCCAACATAGGCGTAAACGCCGCCATCGTCGTCAACACTCCAAAAATGACGACTGTGCCAACTTCATGTGTTCCGCGCCAGCTGGCTTCTCTCGGGTGCTCACCACCCTGAATACGGCGGTACACATTTTCCCCAACTATAATGGCATCATCGACCACAATCCCCAAAACGAGGATAAAGGCAAATAATGATATCATGTTAATCGAAACCCCCAATTCAGGCATCAGCCATATACCTCCAGCAAAAGACACGGGGATACCCAACGCTACTAAAAATGCCAAGCTAGGCCGCAAAAAAAGCGCCAACACGAGGAAAACAAAAAACAAGCCAGTGGCACCATTGCGCATCAGCAAATTTAGCCTCCCCTTCAACAATTCACTGCTGTCATTCCACAACTTAAGCTCAACCCCCTCGGGTAATTGAGCGGGTGCAACATTGTCAATATAGTCGCGAACCGCTTTTGAAATCAACAAAGCGTTTTGTTCTCCCGTTCTGTATACATTGACAAGCACCGTCGCCCTACCATCAAAATGAGAGCTGATATCGACATCTTCAAAGCCATCAACGATTCTAGCGATCTCACTCAGCTTCAGTGATGATCCATCAGGCTTGGTTGTTACGACTACATCCTCAAACTCTTTTGATCTATAGCGCTTTCCTTGAGCTCGAATTACGACCTCTCCGGCAGTGGTCCGAATCGATCCACTGGGCAGATCTAATGAAGTCTTACGCACGGCATCAGCTACCTGTTGCAAACTAAGTTGGTGGCTACGAAGCGTCTTTTCTGAAACTTCAATTGAAATCTCATAGGGTCTCACTCCCGTTAAGGTAGCCTTGGTGATTTTTGGCTCCCCTCTCAACATCCGGTCAAACTTATCTTTTAGAGCTTCTGGCGACGGAGCTTTGTAATCCAGCAAACCATCACGCACGATTTCGCCCAGCTCACGCATGGTTTTCTCATCCGCATCAGCGGATACCGCAATACTCATGACCTGAATGTCTAGTCTCGCCTCCTCTAATGTAGGCTTCTCAGAATTTTCTGGGAAGTTAGTGATCGCATCCACCTTTGTCTTGAGATCCCCCATGACATCACGGACATCGTATCCCGTTTCACATTCTACCGTCACGGCACCCATGGACTCCATCGCGGTAGATGTCACCCTTTTGACACCATTCACATCAGCAATAGCATCTTCTAGGGGCAACAGAATGCCGTCTTCAACCTCCTCGGGTGTGGCATTAGGAAAAGGAACCTGCACTAAAACCGCATCCAAAGAAATATTCGGGAACACCTCCTTTTTGAGTTTAAACCATGTCGTAATTCCCGCCAACAATACCAGCAACATCACGAAGTTGGCAGCCACGTGATTTTTACTAAACCATTGAATTGCTTTTTGCATATCTCTAATGAGGGACCTTTATCACTATGTAGCTTTCTGAATTACTCCTGAATGGATAGCTTCATGCCGGGCACGGGAGTTTCCATGGGACTGACAATCACCCGAGCTCCAATCTCCAGGCCCTCGGAAACAAGCACGCTTTTTGCCAATGTTCGATCTATTGCGACCTTGGCGATCACCAGTTCATTTACCTCATTTACTGTCAAGATCGTGTTATCTGCTCTCAACGCACTACGTGGTATTTTCATCACCTGATCTACTGTCCGCCCCTGAATTTCTGCCTCAACAAAAAGCCCGAGGGGGGGATACTGGTAGGGCTCCATGTTATCAGAAACCTGAAAACGAACTTGCAAATAGATCGTCATCGTTTGCTGATCTACCTGGCTTTCATTACGAATAACTAAACCCTTCCATTGCCTCACCTGACCTCCCAGTTCGGCTTTCATAAGCACACTAGATCCAACAATAGCCCCTTCATTTAGGTACCCCAATTCCTCTAGGGTTACTGGCACACGTGCTTCGTATGCATCTGCAGAATACAAATCTGCCAAGCGAGCCCCCACCATTACATAAGAACCTAAATCAGTATAGCTAGCCTTTACTCGGCAATGATACGGAGCCCGCAACTTGGTTCGACTCAAATCGCGCTCCGCTTTCTCCAACGTTGCTTGAGCGGCTAAAATATGCGCCCTTGCGCTTTCGATTTGAGGTTTTCGCATGACAAGATCTGAAGGCTCTCCTCGACCAAGCTTTTCCCAATCACGCTTAGCCTGCTCGGCGCGCGCCTCTTCTTGCACAAGCAATAACTGAGCATCAGCAAGCGTAGATCGTGCATTAGCTCGTGCCGCAACATAATCTGCGCTGTCAATTTCAAGCATGATTTCATCCTTAGCAAATACCCCACCCGCTTCGAATTGAGGAGAAACCATCACCACACGACCACGCACATCAGATGCAGCCTCAGTCATCCTTGCTGGTTCTACTCGACCCTGTGTGGTGACGACAAGTTGTTGCTTTCCTGCGTAGGCTTCGATGATATTAACCACTGGTATCGCACGAGATGGGAGTTCCCTGTCAGCCACTGGTCCATTGTCTTTAAGGTATTTCATCACGCCAAAACCGACGAGTAACACCAAAACCAGCGCTACCAATTTTGACCGATGAATCCACTTACCCGTGACAGTTGTAGCATCTGATTGAGAATTATTTACTTCTTCGTTCATAGATAAATTTTTATTGAGGATTAATCTCAAACCCACCTCCGAGGGCCAAGTGAAGATCAATACGATTATTCAAACGCAGCCTTCGTAAAGCCACAGACTGCGACTCAAGTTGTATCTTACGTGTCTCAGCAACAAATAAAGTGAGCACATTACCATTGCCGTCTCGGTAATCGTCTTCCGCTGCCTGCGCAGCATCTCGTGCCAAATCACGAGCTTGCAATATTTCTCGCTCACGTTGTCGCAACCATTGTTCAGAAGCTAATGACTGCTCGACCTCTCCGAAAGCACTCAGAACGGTCTGATGAAGTAGCGCAAGTGCCTCTCGCTGCCCCGACTTACGAGCTCGTATCTCACCACGAACTCGACCTCCTGTGAGTATAGGCTGCAATAAATTAGCCCCCACTGACCAAACTCCAAAATCACTATTAACAATATCACTCAATGCCTCCGTTGTTGTTCCTGTTGTTCCCGTGATTGAGAAACTAGGAAAAATAGCCAGCTGAGCTTCCTTGATTCTTTTAACCTTGGCCGCATAACGCCTCTCCGCAGCCATAATATCAGGCCGACGAAGCAGCAACTCTGATGGCAAACCGGATGGTGGCGTCTTTGTCACAACAGGCAACGCTGCACGACCCATTAATTTTGCTGAAGGATATCTTCCCATCAGTAGTTCTAATTGTCTGCGAGCAGCATCTTGATTTCCTAGCCTTGCCACGAGTTCAGCCTTGGCTGTTGCCACATCAGTTTGCGACAACCTCAATTGGGAGGCAGACCCCCCTTCCGCTCGCATATCTCTCTGAAATCGACCTCTGACAGCTTCCTCTGTTTGCTCCCTCGTTCGTAATGCTGACTTGGCAAGTAATACTTGCTGGTTCGCCTCTGCCAGCGCAAACCATGCCTTGCAGACTTGTGCGGCCAGAGAGGCTCTAGCCGCACGATAATCTAAATCGCCGGCTTGCCACTCCGCGATAGCTGCTGATTTACCAGCACGCGCACGACCCCAAATATCGAGCTCCCAATTTACCTTGAGATCAACTCCGTAGCTTTCCGATAGCGTAGATCCGCCAAATGGGAAACCGATAAACCTTGTCTTTCGGCGATCCGCATTAGAGCTCAAAGTCAGCTGAGGCTTGAACAATGCCCCCTCGACACGTGCCGCCTCATAAGCACGCGTTACACGCTCAGCGGCGATGCTCATTTCATAATTTGAAGCCAGCGCCTCCTGCACTATTTTCGATAGCGCATGATCATTAAAACTAGCTACCCAATCAACATCAACACCAGACCTTGCTTGTTGGGTCACAGCCCACTGACCCGGTATCGATTGATTAACATCAGCCAACATCTGTTCGGGAATAACAGTCGTACAGCCAAAGCCAAAAAAAGAAGCCCCTACTAATAGAAATGCCCTCACACCTTTGCCCCTTTCTGCGATAAAAAACCAGCTTCGCAAAAATCAATCATTTCATGAAATTGCGCTTCAGCATCAAGCTCACCACAAGCTCCATCCGTAAGACCATACAATAAATCACCATGCAACAAAGTTTGAGCCATCACGCCAAAGGTGAAATGTAGCCGCCATAGAGCAAGTTCGGTTGTAAGGTTAGGTGCTGCAGCAAGCAAAGCTGCAGTAAAAGTCTCTGCGACTTTTTTAATCCCCGGAATCATCTCTTCTGGCAGGCCTCCTTGGTGATCGATTACACACCTGCCCATTAATTTAAAAAACAAATTCTCACTCATCTCATTCCTCTGAACTACTGTCAGAAACGGTCTCATAAAGGCCTCAAGGATCTCCCTCACAGTAGCCACTCTGCCTGCATCCGTCAGTGTAGCAATCATCCTCAAACGCTCATCATTGATCGGCTCAATGTAGCGACACTGTATTGCCTCAAATAAGCTCTCCTTGCTGCCAAAATGATAATTAACCGCTGCCACATTCACTTCGGCATGACTGGTGATATCGCGCAATGAGACCCCCTCAAAGCCATGCTCCGCGACCAAGCACTCTGTCGCTTCTAAAATTCGCGACTTTGTAGATTTACTCCCCTTCGACATTCAAGCATATGTTTAAATCAGATGCTTTAAATTGCAAGCTCATTCAGTTGCGATACCCCTCTTAATCCATGTTTCTTCATTATTATTTCACTGGTTCTTGCAAGTGGCACCCGTTGCAGGCTAGCTTTCAGCCATGAATATTGGTTTGATTGGTTGCGGTCGAATGGGCAGTGCTCTCATCGGAGGTATTGCGAAATCCGACATCACAACAGCTCAAGATATTATCGTCTTTGACCCGAATCCCGAATCCATGACGGCTACAATCAGCCATTGCGGGGCTGCTGCTGCTGTAAACAATGTCGATTTGGCATCTAAAGCTGAGACCATCCTATTAGCCGTCAAACCGCAATACATCACCCAAGTGCTACAAGAAATTGCACCTGCCCTCACCAAAGACCATTTAATCATTTCTATTGCTGCAGGCGTTACCCTTCAAAAAATGGAACAGTTTTGCCCTGCTGGAACCCGTCTCATCCGAGCCATGCCTAACACGCCTGCCCTAATAGGATTGGGAGCTACCGGCATTGCCCCTGGAAGCCATGCCTCCACCCAAGACCTCGAACTAGCTCGTCAGCTATTGCAATCGGTCGGCACCGTTTCCCTCACGCAAGAACCCCAGCTAGACGCCGTTACCGGCTTATCTGGTAGTGGGCCAGCCTACGTATACACATTCATCGAATCCCTAGCACTACAGGCAGAGAAAGAAGGCTTAGCCATCGACGAGGCTATCAAGCTGGCCACTCAGACCGTCATCGGTGCTGCCCGAATGGTAGAGCAAACTAACATGTCACCCAGAGAGCTTGTTGAGCAAGTCACCTCGCCTGGCGGCACCACACTGGCAGGCCTTGCTGCTTTGAACCAACACGGGTTCGAAAAAAGTATCGCTGCAGGAGTGCACGCTGCAGCAGAAAGATCCCGTGAGATAGCATCAGAATCCTGATCTTTTCCCATTGTGCTTGGTAGCAACCAGGATGAATGCATTCATTACAACATGACATTCTTGAAGCCTTTTCATTGCCTGATTGCTTTCATCCACTCGATTCCCCCGATTCCATTTGCCAAAACAACTCTCGCGCATTATCGTCTAGAAAACCTACAACATTAACTTTAACCAACAATAAACACATGGGACCTCTCGGATATCCAGAAATGGTGGTCATCTTTTTGATCATCCTCTTACTTTTTGGCGCAAAAAAACTACCTCAGCTTGCTCGAGGACTTGGTAAAAGCATGGGTGAATTCAGAAAAGCCAAAGATGAGTTTGAGCATG
The DNA here is from genome assembly GCA_965657565.1 of Oceaniferula sp. GTDB lineage: Bacteria > Verrucomicrobiota > Verrucomicrobiia > Verrucomicrobiales > Akkermansiaceae > Oceaniferula. The sequence goes on along the minus strand of CBFHPA010000002.1, from coordinate 45,786 downwards.
AAATCACTAAGGCCGAAGACGAAGTGACGCAAGACACCAACGCTAAATCGGCAGCACCTAAGGACACACAGCCACAGGATGAGAAAGACGTCTAATCGCTAGGCTCCTTATATTACATGGCTTCAAAGCGACGATTTTTCATTGCTAGAAATACCCCGATGATAATCGGGGTATTTTTCTGCCTATGTTGCACCAGCTGCAAAGAGTCTAGGAACTCAACAGAACAATGGCAAAGCGCACCAGAGCAAGAAGCTCTGGCAACTCAAGATCCAACTCACCAGTCACTAAGTGAGCACAAGCCAAGCGCGGAGAATCTCAATACAGTTACCCCCCCTGTTCGCTTCCTTGCATACAACTTAAAAAATTACCTGACGATGAGGCGCTACCGCGAAGGCAAAGTAGTATACACATCAAAACCTGAAGTCGAAATTGAAGCCCTCATTGAAATAATTGCAGCAGCCAAACCGGATATTCTGGGTGTTTGCGAAATTGGCAAACAAAGTGATTTACTAGACCTTCAAGAACGCCTCATTAAGGTTGGTATTCATCTACCACACTTTCACAGGGTTCACGGCTCAGACCCAACACGTGCATTGGGTTTACTATCTCGATATCCCATCATCAGAACCAACACACCCGAGCAGATCCACTACTCAATCGAAAACATGCCCTTTCGAATCAGCCGTGGCATCTTAGATGCCACTATTGAATTGCCGCTTAGAAACCTTCGCCTCTTGGGTGTGCATTTTAAATCAAAGCGGCCCATCAAGGACGCCGACCAAGCACTCATGAGGCGAAATGAAAGCCTACTACTGCGCCAACACATTAAAGAGATAACGGTAAAAGACCCAGAAACTCACTTGCTGGCTTATGGCGATTTTAATGATACCAAAAAAAGCAAATCGGTATCCAGTGTTCGTGGACGATCTAATAGTAACTCATACATGAACGTTATTGAATTATTGGATCAACGCGGAGAAAGTTGGACTCACCACTGGAAGCATGAGGACATTTATTCCAGAATTGATTTCATCATGGCCAACTCCAATCTTAATCCATTCATTAATAAAAAGGAGAGTAAACTGCTCGACCCTAAAAATTGGGAAATTGCGAGCGACCACAGACCCATGCTGGTTCTCATCGACTAGCAAAAAATCACACCATACCTAACAAGGCTAACATACGTCCTGTTTTACCCTTCTCCAAGCGATAGCTGTAGTATTTATCTACATTACTTGCTGTGCATATAGCAGCGTCACAATAATGCTTTTTAAGGATGCCCGCATCCAACGCCTGCTGACGAATATCTGCCGCGAAATCAACCTCATAGAAAGGTGGTCTGATGCAAGGAGAAAGCACTGCCTCAATATCTTCAGGTGCAGAACCATATTCATCCTGCATTAAACGAATAGCCTTGCCTGTAATATTGCTCTCCGTTCCTTTTTTTCCTGAGTGCAACAACGCGACGACTCTTTTTACCGGGTCATGGAGGTAAACCGCGCCACAGTCAGCCACATAAATACCCAAAAGCACACCAACTTCGGAAGTTATCAAACCATCCACACTTCCCCAAGTCTGATGAATATCATTAGCTGTCACAATCGCGATGCTTGCTCCATGAACTTGCTCGGCCAAATGAAGCTCCTCCCATGAAAAACCTAAATTGCAAACCTCATGCTCATGAGCAGGCTGTAACCTCGACAGCATCTCCTGCTTATCTAAGCAGAGATCAACTCCAGGGATACGGCCAATAAAACCAGAACGAAGTTTCCTATGCTGTTTCAGGGAAAATAAAAAACGAGGCATTTGCATGGTGGCTTATAGCCTCAACGCAAATGCCCCGTTGTGCAAGCATCCTCAGTCATCATATTGACGACTGAGGGCTTAACGCTAGTGTCTTATTGTGACCGGCCTGCGAGAGCGCGATTCACATGATCCACGGTATCTGATTCCTCTTCGTCCATGTCTGACATAACATCAGATAGGCTTGAAGCAATCTCACCGCGCATGCGTGCGACTAACTCAGCACCCTTTTGGGTGATACGAACCATGATCTAACGACGATCTTCGGCTGCATGCACACGCTCAACATAGTTTAATTTTTCCAAGCGATCTACCAAGCCTGTAGCGGCAGCAGTAGAGTGGCCCATCTTTTGGGCGATATCAGACATCGTCAGATATTCTTCGCTTGAAAGATATGCCATCAAGAAAAACTGAGGAAATGAGATATTTCCGCGGTTTAACTCGCTGGATAAATTAAGGATGCAAGAACGCTGTGTAAACAGAACGAAGTCTGCAAGGCGATCCGTATCAACGGAGCTAGTATTGGAGGGACTAGTTTTCATATTATTTTGTGTTTATTAGTGTTTTAGTTATCACCAATATGAACACAGTTGCAGAAATAAAATACCCAAAAGATTAGGATGACTCAAGCTTTTATTTTAGGTTTTTTAAACAAATAATGCGTAATAACGTAATGTTTTTACACTTTTGTCCATTGTTGCGCCATTTTAACGCACAACCAATGATTGTCTAATAACCCAAACTAATAGCATTTACAGAGCTTTTCAAGGTCTACTCCCCTGGATTCTTGTGTATGTAAACCGCATCTCCTACCTGCACAACACCAGAGCGTATATCTGCGGCAACGTGCTCTCCCAGCTCTTCCCCGGTGGGCAATAAATTTGCGGTTCGCCCCTGCCCCTTGCTGATAACTATTTCGCCACTCAGCACAACCCACTTTCCGTATTTACGAATCAACACGAAGTCTGATTCCCCGTTTACCTGATCAATTCTGCCCGCGAGGCGCTTGTCTTTCTTCACCGACACCATGGCTGGCTTTTTGCGCAAATCTCCACAAGCACAACAAATCAAAGCTATCGAACAGGTGAAAAACAAAAATTTACGCATTACATCAAATAACTAAAAAAAACCTTCAACAGCAACTCTTACCGTCTGAAAACATGGGCGCCTGAAAGTTGAGCATCAAGCCGCTAGGGGTAATCATTTCGCCTTTCATCGGACCTCGCCATCGACAAGAGTTTTCCACACACTAAAATCATCATTCAATATCGCGATATCAGCACAGTATCCGGGTTCAATTTTACCAAGACCGTTCAGCCCCAGTGACTGCGCCTGGTTCCATGATGTTGCTTTCACAAGCTGCGCCAGCGGCAAGCCTGTCCAATCGAATACATTTCGTACCCCCTCATTGAAACGAAGCACACTACCAGCCAAGGCTCCCCCATCTTCGAGCCGCGCTTGCCCCCCCTCGATTTGCACAGCTAAGCCCCCTAGCTGCACCTGCCCTGAATCAAGCCACGACCCACTCATCGAGTCAGTGATAAGCATCAACTGCTCAATGGGTTTTACTGCAAACATAAGCTTAATGAAATCGGGACACAAATGCACACCATCACAAATAAGTTCCACCTTAATATCTTCATCTAACAAACCGGAACCCACCATTCCAATTTCACGATGATGTAAAGCGCTCATTGCATTACCAAAATGAGTTAAATGAGTAAGACCTGCTTGCTTTGCTGCTATCATCTGCTCATGTGTTGCTGATGAATGGGCTCCTGAGCAAGTGATTCCCGCACTACTGGCTTTACTGATACAATCACTTGCACCCTCAATGTCTGGGGCAATCGATAATACCGATACAGGGGCTAGGCTTCGAATTCTATCTAATTCCTCCCAATTTGGCTTGCGAACATACTGAGGGTTTTGAGCTCCCGCATTGTCAGGGTTTATGTATGGCCCCTCAACATGCATACCGGGAGCCTTGGCATAGTCTTGATCACTAATGTATTGGGCGCACTTCTCTGCAATTTGCTCCAACAGCTCCTGCGGTTGAGTCAAAGTAGTAGGTAACCAAGTTGTCACCCCCTCACCTAATTTACGCCGAGCGATATGGCGTATACTTTCTAAACTATTATCACAAACGTCTTTCCCGTCAGCTCCATGTGCGTGAATATCGATGAAACCAGGCATTACATAGCGCCCATCTGCATCAATCACTTCATGAGCATCAGCAAAAGATCCCGCTATATCATCGACTGCCAGAATCTTCCCATCCTCAATTACAATCTCCCCACACCGAATATCAAGGTCAGGAGATACAATGTGTGCATTTGAGATAACCAATCGCATATTAAATGGTGCTCACTTAATCAGTCTTTACCGATAATAATGTCTTTGGACTTCCAAAAATACGACCAGCCCGAAACAACCGTTAGAACCACGGCAGGCCACAATGACAGTGGAAACAAAAGGTGGTCTTTATGCGACAGATACTGCAGGCCGGTAACAAGCGGGTTGGTAGAATCAACTGACTCAAAAGTTAAATAAACAAGAGCAGTAATGATAAAAGTGAGCTGGAATGTTGTTTTCCATTTGCCCAAATTATCTGCTGCGATGACCTGACCTTCCTCGACAGCTATTTGCCTGATACCAGTGACTAAAAATTCACGACAAATGATTAACGCCGTCACCCACACGGGACACAAACCTTCAGCTGACAAATAAACAAAGCCCGAACAAACTAGAATCTTATCAGCCAACGGATCAAGAAGTTTACCTAATGATGTGACCAAGCCCATCCTGCGTGCCAAATAACCATCTAACCAATCAGAGATCGCCCCTAAAACAAAAGCCGCTAAAGCAATCGCATAGCCAACCACACCCTCGGCAGATGCAGCAACGCAAAATATGGCCGTTAGAATAAGGCGGAAGAGAGTAATCGTATTAGGCAAATTCATAAATCTATAGGGACAAATGCATCTCTTTACTTATCCTTATGAACATTATGCTCAGAGTCTCTATGAAGGGCAACCCTTCGCTGAAGGAAAAAACAACATGGCAAACGCCAGCAAATTACTGACATTACAGCCGGATTGAATAGATTTATTCAACTTGCTGTTGCTTCCTTGTAAGACTCATGAATAATCCCGCCTCTCTAAACATCGCTAAAAATATGGAAAAATCAGATTTCGGACTTATCGGCCTCGCAGTAATGGGGCAAAATCTTGTGCTTAACGTGGAAAGCCGTGGCTTCCAAGTTTCGGTATACAACCGCACCACGGCAACCATGACCGATTTTATCGATCAAAATCCGGGCAAAAAATTAGTCGGCTGCGAGTCTCTCGAAGAATTTGTCGACTCACTAGCTAGCCCCCGAAAAATACAAATCATGGTCAAAGCTGGTGGACCGGTTGATGCTGTGATCGAATCACTAATTCCATTACTTGATAAGGAGGACATCATCATCGATGGAGGAAACTCTCTCTACACAGATTCAGAACGCCGTGACAAATGGTGTGCAGAGCATGGCCTGCGTTTCATTGGCGCAGGAGTATCCGGAGGTGAAGAAGGAGCTCTCAAAGGCCCTTCTATCATGCCTGGTGGGCCACAGAGCACATGGCAAGTCATGCAGCCAATCTTTGAGTCCATCTCGGCTAAAGTAGATGGAGAGCCTTGCGTCGTTCACATCGGTGAGGGCGGTGCGGGTCACTTTGTCAAAATGGTGCACAATGGCATCGAGTATGGTGACATGCAGCTTATCTGTGAGGCATACAACATCTTCAAAGCCGCCGGCTTCTCCAATGAGGAGCTCGCTGATATTTTCGCTGATTGGAATGCTGGTGACCTCGAGAGCTTTCTCATCGAAATCACCGCTAATATTTTCAAGCAAACTGACCCAGAAACAGGTCAGCACATCGTTGACCTCATTGTCGACAAAGCCGGCCAGAAGGGCACAGGCCGATGGACGATGATGGAGGCTGTCGATCATGCAGTTCCCCTCTCCTGCATTGGCGCATCTGTCGAAGCACGCATCTTGTCAGCTATTCGCGATCAGAGACTGGCCGCATCGAAAATTTTGACAGGGCCGTGTAATGACGATTTCAACATGGGCTCACTCGACAAAAAAGAGCTCATCACCAAGGTGCGTGATGCTCTATATGCCTCTAAAATCGTCTCCTATGCCCAAGGCCTCGATCTGATTTCAAAGGTTGGTGCGGAAAAGGGCTGGGATCTCAATCTCGGAGAAATCGCAAAGATTTGGCGCGGCGGATGTATCATACGTGCACGCTTCCTCAATCGCATAACGGAAGCCTATCAAGGTAGTGACGCTCCAACCAACCTTATGCTCGCACCATTCTTTACTGAAATTCTTACCAACGCACAACAAAACTGGCGTGAAGTAGTGTCCCTTGCTGCACTCAATGGTATACCGGTGCCGAGCTTTGGCGGATCACTCTCATACTACGACAGCTACCGAAGCGAGCGCCTGCCGGCCAACCTGCTTCAAGCACAACGAGACTTTTTCGGCGCGCACACTTATGAGCGACTGGACAAAGCTGAGGGAGAGTTCTTCCACACCGAAGATTGGCCTGAGCTCATCGATTAGCCCTCGGCCAGCACATCGTGGGGCACCATTGATTTTACAAGCCATTCACTGCATTGATCAGCTCACGTAGCCGACCAAAGTTCCGGTGGCGGTGACGAAATACCAGCCTTGGCAATGAATCTAGCTGTGGCTCGTCTTCTTCTTCACAAAGCGGACCACTCTGCTCGAACCCGCCACTCTTAAGAATATCCTCAAAGTCTTTCTGTATGGACTTCAAATGGCCATCAGACAGCTCCCTTTGCATCCGAATGATCAGTTTATCACCAATGTAGCGATAAGAGTGAAAATTGGAATAAAATCTTCTCACCTCCTCTACTGCCTCATCAATGTCGTCAGTCACTTTAAATAATGAAAAGTCACTCTCCGAGATCATTCCCAACCGGCTCAAGTGCTCCTCGATAAACTGCTGCCAAAACTTCCAATAAGTGCCCCCCTCGGCATCAATAAGAATCAAAGGGCAAATTCTTGTCTTTCCCGTTTGTATAAGGGTCAAAGCTTCAAAGACCTCATCCATCGTCCCAAAGCCCCCTGGAAAAGCCACCACAGCATCTGACTCCTTCACAAAAGACAATTTGCGGGTGAAGAAAAAGTTGAAATCAACCAATTTTTCGTCACCAGCAATGAAAGCATTCGCGGCAGACTCAAATGGTAAATTGATGTTCAAACCGAAGCTATCCTCACGTCCTGCTCCTTCATTACCGGCAGCCATAATTCCTGGACCGGCACCCGTGATCGTCATGAAACCCGCATCACGCATCTTGGCTGCGAATTCCACAGTTGCCTTATATTCTGCCTCTTCAGGATCCGTTCTTGCAGAGCCAAAAATAGATATCTTACGACAATTGCGAAACGGATAGAATACCTCATTAGCAACGCGCATCTCACGCAAAGCTTGATTCATTGTCTTAAAGTCTCCCTCTGTAACCGCACCACGTGAAATGCGAATGGCCGAGATCAGCATTTCAGCTAACAAACAGTTATCATCTCCTCCAGAAATCTCTTTAGCCAGAGCCATGATGCGATCATCCAATGCCTTCTCCCCAGTAGAGCCAATAAATGAACAAGACTGGAGGTGTATCATTCCACCAGTGAAATCTCTTTCCTGCGGAATTTTGGACGGTTTAACGTGCTGACTCATAATTAATTTATATTCTGGTTGATCGCGGCTAGATCAAAGTCTCTCCATTACAGACACTTCCTGCAGGAGGTGAAGTCGCTCAAGTGCTTGCCCCGAGTCAATCAACTCAGCAGCTAATTGAACACCCTGCTCCATCGTATCAGCTAATCCCGCACAAGCTAGACCAGCACCTGCATTTAGTAATACGATTTCACGCTTAGGCCCAGTTTCTTTGCCACTAAGAATGTTGGTCAAAATGACTGCATTCTCATCTGCTCCGCCACCTTCCAACTCTAGAACATCGCATACCGACATGCCAAAGTCCTCGGGCTTGACCTCTTCATCTACTAAGGATTGATAACGCCCTGACTTACAAATTCGCGTCGGACCTAGTAAACTGACTTCATCGACTGGTCCCCCATCTGCGGTTGAGCCATGGACTACCCATGCACTGTCACGCCCTAGTCTTTGCAGAATTTCTGCAAAGACAGAATCCATAGAGGGGTCACATACGCCAACCAGCTGGCACTCAGGCCTTGCTGGGTTCAAGAGCGGCCCTATGAGATTGAAAATCGTGCGAGTCCCTTCTTGAGCCAACATCTTCCTGACCCCAACCACCGCTTTAAATGCTGGGTGATAAATAGGCGCAAACAAAAACCCAACTCCCGCAACCTCAAGGCACTTACGAAACCCCTCTGGTGAGAGATCTATTTTTACACCCAATGCTTCCAAAACATCAGCACCACCACTTTTAGAAGTGATGCCTCGATTACCATGTTTGACTACCACAGCGCCACCCGCAGCAATAACGAACATGCTCGTTGTGGATACATTGAAGAGATTAAGCTTGTCGCCACCTGTGCCACAAACATCGATGGTTGGCCCACTGAACTTCATTTGCGAAACACCCGGATCAACTGCTCTTTCCAGAAAAGCTTCAACGAACCCTGCAATCTCGACAGCCGTCTCACCCTTCGCGGTCAACCCCCTCAAAAACGAAGCCTTTTTCTCATCAGCAACATCCTCACTGAGTAGCATCTCCGTTGCTGCATGGATCTCTCTCAGGTTTAATTCTTCCCCCTTCAAAACGTGCTCAATCAATGCATCCATAATGGCTGTATATTAATTCCGGAGATGTCTCAAAACAAGAAAAATCCGGCTTTCAAGCATTCGCAAAAGGAAGGCCCATGCAATCACGATGAGCATAAAAACGAAACACGTCCATATTGACGTCCACCAATGAGACTCATGCTTGGCCCACTCAACGATTGGACGTCTGAGGTAACCATTGCACAAAAACAGATAAACAGAAAGCTGCCCCAAGATGAGCATCAAGTGGTGGCAGTAATGACTTTTAGCTATAAGACGAGCAATCCCACACAACAAAGGCAGCAGAAACAATAGTAACGCCACCCTAGAGGGTATCCATAAAACATAATAAAAGTTACCCCCAATAAACAGTATAGCACTCACGATGATCACCCACCATGGAATCACCATCTTATCATGACGAGCAAACCATATACCCATGGCACAAACACCCAGATGACCTAAAATACTGTGGTTTATGTTGAGCTCAAACTTCGAATAGAGAATCTGACCCAACACAGATTGCAACACCCAAGCTAACAGCAACACAAGGTAAAGCACTTTGTCACCGTGTTTCTGCACAAGCTTCCACAGAAAAGGCAAAATTAGATAAAACTGAAGAATTACACCAATAAACCACCAGGGTCCAATGGGTCGATAAACGTTATCAGGAATAAAGTTAGACAAGCCTATCATTTGGCGCAGCATATTCACTGCGTCATCATGCCAAACCGCCCCCCAGCCCACTCGTATCCCCTCATATACTAGGTAGGCTAAACCAGAGATAATAATAGCCGGATAGAAGGCTTTCCACCTTCTGGTCTGGAAGCTCCACCAACTTGGAATGACTGCCTCATATTTAGCTGTCAGACCATAAGCACTCAGGAAAAAAAACACCTGCACTCCATAATGCCCCAAATACGCGGCTATCAAGCGCACCGAGTCAAGAGGTTGATCTAACACACCATGTATGAACGATTGCACCCGATCTTTTTGAAAACCAAATTCGTTCTCTCCCGGTGACACAGGTAACCAGTGCATATAGTTATGCGCCATGATCATAGCGATCGCGATAGCACGTAAATAGAAGCTCAAGTCGAGCGATATGCCGGTCCAAACATAACCAGATCGAAATAGGCCGCGTCTTGTGGAATGTTCATCTGCCATGAATTTCTTCGATAAAGGCTTGAAGATATTTTTTCGCCTTCACTTCGCCCACTCCCTTGATGCGCATCGCCGCATCAATACTAGCAGGCCGCAAGCGAGTGAAGTGTTCCAAAGTTTGATTTGGAAAAATATGGTAGTGCGGCACGCCATCTCGCTTAGCTAGTTTGCTGCGTATATCTTTCAGCCGCGCATGCAGATTTACATCAAAATCAAATTCTTGCATTTGAACCCCATCATCATCTTTCAGAGAAATACCTGCCCCCCCGTCAATGGCAGGCCAAACAATGCGACATTCAGACTCACCGACCATTACCTTTTCACCAAGCTCCGTCAGCGTCAGCAGAGGGTATTCCCCTTTTTGGGTATAGATCAAAGCTGCATCATGAAGCGCTCGGAACAGTTCATTAAGATAAGCTGTGCCATAATCTTTAAGCAGTCCGTAGGTCGTTAGCTCATTCAATCGTACACGAAGAATTTCCTGAGATTTACTGCCCATTAGCATTTGAACAACGCGCCCCTTACCAAAACGCCCTTGCCAACCCTCGGCGGTTTTGCGGCTCATTCGAGCAACTCCGCTCAATGCCTTACGCACTATAAGAGTCTCAGTATTATTTGCTGCGGATCTCACCTCTCCACCAAAATTGTTGGAACAAACATCACAGTTGCCACATGTTGGAGCATCGTGCTCACCGAAGTATTCCAAAATAGCTTGTTGTCGGCACTGTCTACTGTAGCAAACTCGGACCATCTCATCGAGTTTCTGTCGGTCTCTCCGTTCTTTTTCTTCAAGTGCCTCACGATTGATATCTAGCTCACTTGCCACAACATCTGGGCGTTTGAGACGCGTTCCCTTCATTCGCCTTCCAACAACATCAAATCGCTCCAGATAACCACCACGTGCCAAAACAGAAAGTGCGGAGCCTACAGCCATGCTGTTTTTGATACCTGCACCATCGGCTATTTCGTCCATTGTCTTGAATACTTCGAAGTTCTCATCCGCTTCATTCTGTAAGAATGAATAGCACGCGGTAATTTGCTGATACGCTGGATTTGCTCCTTCGATAAAAAACTCCTGAGTCCGCGTGTCCGCGTAGTTAAAAAACATTTCGCAATATGCTTCATCGCCATCACGCCCCGCTCTGCCGGCTTCTTGGTAATATGCCTCTATACTTCCTGGAACTTCGAAGTGAGCTACAAACCTCACATCTGAACGGTCTATACCCATGCCAAAGGCATTGGTAGCAACTGCTACATCAGCTTTTTTACTGATAAAGTCATTCTGCGTCTGCTCCCTCTCAGCCTCGCTCATGCCACCATGGTATGCGATACAGCGGATGCCCCAGCCATGTAAGGTTTCCGCAACCTCGTCGACTCTTTTGCGCGTAGAGCAGTATACCACCCCAGTTTTCCATTCAGCAATGATTTCACGCAGACGGTTGTATTTGGTGGCGCGTTTATCAACTGACGTGATTGATAATGATAAATTTGGTCTGCTGAATCCACTCAGAGTTTCAAATGGTTCTCTCAAGGCAAGCACCTCTAGGATGTCTTTTCGGACAACAGGCGTTGCCGTCGCTGTAAGCGCAAGCGCTTGAGGACGACCTAGGAGATCAAGCACCTTACCAAGTCGCATGTATTCGGGGCGAAAATCATGCCCCCACTGACTGAGGCAGTGAGCCTCATCCACGGCAAACAGAGCAATATTGACATCTGCCAGAGCTGCCATGAACGACTCAGCCCGAAATCTTTCGGGAGCAATGTAGACCAGTTTGTATTCGCCCGCCTTCATCTTTGAGATTCTATCGCGTTGCTCAGGCCAGCTCAAAGTTGAGTTGATCATAGTAGCCTCAATACCACGATCTTGGAGCGCATCTACCTGATCCTTCATCAGCGCAATCAGCGGCGAAACAACCAGTGTAACTCCCTCTAAGCACAGAGCTGGCAATTGATAACAAAGAGATTTACCTCCACCTGTTGGCATCACCACCAGCCCATCTTGGCCAGATATGATTTGATCAACCACCTCCTCTTGCCCATCGAGAAAAGCATCAAAGCCAAAATAATCTTTCAGAGCCTCTTTTGGCTTAATCACACATGCCATACAAAACAGAGAGAAACAAAACAGGCACATGATAGCAACACCTTTGCCGTTTTGATATTCTCAATGCTGATGTGAGAGGATTAAATCTGCTAATCCTAAATAAGATGTGATTCATCATCCAGTATACGCTTGAATATTGTAAGCGAAGGCATCACAAAACAAATATGTCTGATTCTGACCAAAACACATCCTGGAATGACTATTTGAGCGCCCATACGCGCTATCCTGAGCTTGGCTTCTCCATGGATTCCTCTCGCATGAACATCCCTTCAAACTATGCGGATTCTCTCGCCACTGAAATCTCACGTGCTTTCGATGGACTGAAGTCTATCGAAGCCGGTGAAATCATGAATCCCGATGAAGGAAGAATGGTGGGGCATTACTGGCTACGCAACGCCGAACTCGCCCCCAACGATGAGATCAAAAAGCAAATCACTAAACCTATTGCCGAGCTCAAAGCCTTCGCCAAAAAAATAATTCGTGGAGAAATCACTACACCAAAAGGTGGTCGTTTTGAAAATTTACTAATCATTGGCATTGGCGGATCTGCACTCGGCCCTCAGTTCATTTATGAAGCTCTTGGTGCAAACAGCCCTCTTAAGACATTTTTCTTTGATAACACCGACCCCGCTGGCATGGATGACATTCTTCATGAAATCATTACCAAAACTCATGGTGGCCTAGGAAAAACTCTCTCACTCGTTATTTCGAAGTCGGGCGGCACAGCAGAAACTCGCAATGGCATGCTCGAAGCTCAATCGGCCTACGAATCCTCTGGCAACGATTTTGGACCGCATGCTGTAGCGATCACCGGTGATAATTCAAAATTGTTCAATTACGCCATCGACAACCAATTTTTAGCCACCTTCCCCATGGAAGACTGGGTGGGTGGACGAACATCGGTTATGTCCACCGTTGGTCTCATTCCTGCAGCACTTCAAGGTATTGATATTGACGCCCTGCTTGAGGGTGCAGCGACGATGGACAAGCGCACGCGCTCCATCGATTGTTCTGAGAATGCCGCGATGCAACTCGCTCTTGCATGGCACCATGCTGGTAATGGCAAAGGCGAGAAAGATATGGTTGTGCTACCATACAAGGACTCCCTCGTTCTTTTCTCCAAATACCTGCAACAACTTGTCATGGAATCACTCGGTAAAGAGCATGACCTTGATGGCAATGTTGTCAACCAGGGTATCGCGGTCTACGGGAACAAAGGATCCACTGACCAACATGCGTATGTGCAGCAGCTCCGTGATGGAGTTGCTAACTTTTTTGCCACCTTTATCGAAGTTCGAAAAGGTCGTGATGGATCAAGTATTGAAGTTGATCCAGATACTACGGCAGGCGACTATCTGCAGGGATTTCTCCGTGGCACTCGCACAGCTCTGTATGAGAGTGGACGTCAATCAATCACCATCTCTATCGAGGAAGTTACGCCCCAGAGCGTTGGTTGTCTAATTGCCCTGTTTGAGAGAGCTGTCTCAATCTACGCACTCCTGGTAAATATCAATGCGTATCACCAGCCTGGGGTTGAGGCTGGAAAGAAGGCGGCAGGCATATTTCTTGAGCTCCTTGGAGAGGTAAAACAGCAACTTAGTAAAGAAAGCCTGAATACCGAGACCATAGCAGCAGCGATCAACGCTGACACCGAGGATGTATATCACTGCCTGACGCACCTATCATCCAATGGTCTAGCCACAGTCAAACACGGCGAAACACCTGCTGATGATACCTTTAGCACAATCGAATAATCTGTTCCCACGCCTGCATACTCGCCCTCCGATTTCAAACCTCTGGGTGAATTGTCACACCCATCCTATTTATGCACAAATTCACACTTGAATCTTGCCGCACAGCACCTCAGTCTGCGCCCGCTTGCTGATATTAAAGTGAGCTACTGAATGTTCCCATGAAAGCAATTCTAGCACTCGAAGACGGACGAACTTTTGAAGGCGAAGCCTTTGGTCATACTGGCACTACCACCGGAGAAGCCTGTTTCAACACTTCGATGACCGGTTATCAAGAAATCATCACAGATCCCTCTTACCGCGGTCAGATCGTGACGATGACCTATCCCTTAATAGGAAACTACGGAATAAACCCAGAGGATGCCGAGTCATCACAGCCCCATGTCAGAGGCTTAGTCATTGGTGAACTCTCCCCGGTATCTTCCAACTGGCGCTCCCGTCAGACTCTTCCTGAATACTTTGCTGAGCACCAAATCATCGGTATCGAGGGCATCGATACTCGCGCGCTCACCAAGCACCTTCGCTCTGCCGGCGCTATGCGCTCCTGTATCTCCACAGAGCTCTCCAAAGATGATGCCATCAAAGCCGCCCAAGACTCAGCACCAATGGCTGGCTCAGACTTCGTGAAGGAAGTTTCGACTCCAGAGCCCTATGTCTGGGAAGGTGAATCTCGCGAGTGGACTATCCCAAACGCCTCAACAGGCCAAGAAGGCACCTATATAGAGCTGCCTGAAATCAAATACAACATCGTAGCCTACGACTTCGGTATCAAATGGGATATACTTCGCCACTTACGCCAAGGAGGATTCCACGTTACCGTGGTCAACTCGCGCACTCCGGCTGAGGAAGTACTTGCGATGAAGCCGGATGGTGTCTTTCTATCCAACGGGCCCGGAGACCCTGCGGCACTCGATTATATTCATTCTGAGGTGAAAAAGTTACTCGGGCAAACTCCCATCTTTGGAATTTGCCTAGGACACCAAATCCTTACCCATGCATTTGGAGGTAGCACCTACAAGCTGAAATTCGGACATCGCGGGGGCAACCAGCCAGTGAAGGACTTGCGTGATGGCAAGATTTCCATCACCGCCCAAAACCACGGTTTTGCAACTGATGTCGAATCACTCCCTGACACTATTGAGGTTACCCATGTGAATCTCAACGATGATACAGTGGAGGGCTTCCGCCACAAAGAGATTCCCGCATTTTCTGTTCAGTATCATCCGGAGGCTGCTCCTGGACCCAATGATGCGACCTACTTCTTTGCTGAGTTTGCTGAGCTCATCGATCAATCACGCTAGAGGGAATCTTGCGTGCCCACAGCTGAGCTTTTTAAGCTAATAAATTTATATGAATACGATCATTTGCGGCCTCCAATGGGGCGACGAAGGAAAAGGTAAAATTGTTGATTACTTAACGGAAACCGCCGACGTAGTTGCTCGCGGTCAAGGCGGCAACAACGCTGGGCATACCGTAATTGCCAATGACACGAAATATATTCTCCACCTAATCCCCTCCGGTATCTTATGGGAAGGAAAAAACTGCATCATTGGTAATGGTGTCGTCATGGATCCTGTAGGCTTATGCAAAGAAATTACTAATCTAGAGGAAGCTGGCATACCCGTAGATGAGAACAAGTTACTTATCTCTGACCGCGCTCACGTTGTATTGCCCTATCACCGCGAGCTTGATGCGGCACGTGAAGCTGCTCTCGGTAACAACAAGATTGGTACAACCAAACGCGGTATTGGTCCCACTTATGCCGACAAAGCAAACCGCATTGGCCTGCGACTTGCCGACATGCTGGATGAAGCCACCGCACGCGAACTAATCGAAATACGACTCACCGAAGCGAATTCGACACTCGAAAAGCATGATTTACCGACATTTACCGTCGACCAAGTTTGGCAAGATGTCGCACCAGCTATTGAGCGGCTTCGTCCCCACATCACCAATGTTATCCCAGCACTCCACTCTGCATGGAAAGCCGGTAAGACTATCCTCTTTGAGGGCGCTCAAGGCTCATTCCTGGATGTGGACTTCGGCACCTACCCCTTTGTCACCTCATCCAACACCACCTCCGGAGGTGCTTGCACAGGCTCAGGACTGCCCCCAACTGCAATTGAACGTGTCGTTGGCGTATGCAAGGCCTACACCACACGCGTCGGCTCGGGCCCATTCATCACTGAAAACGATGACATCTCAGCTTATTTCCACGCTCGCGGCATGGAATTTGGAGCCACCACTGGCCGCGCTAGACGCTGTGGATGGCTCGATATGGTATTAATTCGATATGCCTGCATGGTCAATGGTGTCACAGATTTAGCCGTTACTATTCTAGATGGTCTCGACGAGCGTGATACCATCAAAGTATGTGTAGCCTATGATATAGATGGCGAGCGCCATGATTTCCCACCTGCCAATCGAGCCGCATGGGATCGTGCACAGCCAATCTACGAAGAATTTCCTGGCTGGCAGTCTGATACCACATCCGCCCGTTCATGGGACGATCTACCCGAAAACGCCCGTGCCTACCTGACTCGCCTCGGTGAACTTGCAGGAGCGCCTGTGAGCTACATTGGCAATGGCCCAGAAAGAGAGCAGACAATCGTTGTCTAGCGGCTAGTTCGCTGTCTTCAAAATCAGCATCTGCTTCTGACAACCCCTAGGGAGCCAGTCTGTCTATTTTCCATTGAGTAGCCCCCTCTACTTCCCTCGTGAAGAGGAAGCGATCGTGTACCCGGCCTTTGCCTCCCTGCCAGAACTCAATACGCTGAGGGCGCACGCGGTAGCCACCCCAAAAACTCGGCAAAGGCACATCCCCCCCTTTGAATTTGGCTTTCAGCTCAGCCATCTTATTGAGCAACATAGAGCGAGAATCGATGACACTCGATTGATCAGAGACCCAGGCACCAATTTGGCTCTCACGTGGGCGAGAAGCGAAGTATTTTAGTGACTCAGCGGTACTTACTTTTTCAACCGTGCCTTCGATGCGCACCTGTCTCTCTAAAGGCAACCACGGAAAAAGCAGGGAAACGAGTGACACCGCAGCCATCTCCCTTGCCTTCGCACTACTGTAATTAGTATAAAACACGAAACCCTCTTCGTCGAAAAACTTCAGTAGTACTGTGCGTGATGCGGGACAGCCATCAGCACCTACCGTGGAGAGAACCATGGCATTAGGCTCATAGATTTCGACCTCCCTCGCCTCGCTAAACCAGCTCTCAAACTGAACAAAAGGGTCATGACTCAGATCCGCACGACGAAGCTCTCGGCTACCATACTCCTCACGCATTGCTGCGACTTCTTCACGACTTTTAGACATATGATCTTCCTAAACCCTGTGCAGCAAATTCCAAATACCAAAAATGAGAATTTTGTATTCCAAACAAAAAACTGCGCAACCAGCACCTATCTGCCACCCAGATTTTGAATGGTTTGAAAAATGGCAGTAATCATCAGGTAAGCCATTGTACCAATCAACAACGCCATGACAATCAACACCACAGGCATGATCAGCTCCATAATGCGAGCAAGACTCTTATTAAGCTCTGCATCATAGCGCTCTGCAGCTCTCCTCAATGACTTGTCAATCTTACCGGTCTTTTCACCCACCGAGAGCATATCAATGAGTAGTGGTGGAAAAATACTCGAATGTATCAACGCACGCGAAAACGAACGACCATCCCCCACCATCTCGATCACTTCGTTCATGTGTTGCCTGATATGCAGATTCTGAGTTGCGTCACGGGCCAGCTCCAAAGACCTTAGCAATGGCAAGCCATTGCCAACTAAGTTCGCCATTGTTTCGAGAAATTGCACATAGAAACGAGACTCAATCACCCGACCAACTAGAGGCATTTCTAATTTAGCACGGTCCCACGTTAGCTTATTGGCATCTGCATCCTTCCAAGCCTTAAAAATAAGTGCGCTCCCGATAATGACCAATAACATCACTAACCACCACTCTTGAAAGAGGTCACTGGCACCAATCAGGATTTTTGCTCCCAGAGGAATTTTGCCACCTGGCGTACTTGATATTAAGTCAGTAAGCTGCGGTATCAGCTTAGTAACAAAAATAATCCCCACACCAATACCGGCAAGAATCAGGAATGCTGGATAAATCAAAGCCAGAGTCACCTTGCTTTGAAGTTCCTGTAAAGTTTTTAAGTAATGAGCTTGGCGCTCAAGAATAGTGTCTAATGCTCCACTCGCTTCACCTGCTGCTGCCAGACTACAATACAACGGGCCAAAACTATCACTAGTCTTCTTTAAAGCTAAAGAGAAGCTGCCACCATCACGTACATATTGCCGAATCTCACTCGATACATTCTTAAGAGAGCCTAGCTCCTCGCGATTCTCCATGGATTTGAGCGCCGGCTCAAGCTGCAAACCCGCACTAAGCATCTCACTTAGCTCCTCAGTAAAGAGGACAACCTCAGCCCGCTTCAGCTTGAGCAACCCTTTCTCATCACGCCGAGCTGGCGCCCCAGATGAACTAGCCTTATCGACAGTAGCACTCGCCTTCTTTTTTTTATCAACGACACCAGCATCTACTGAATATTCAGAGAGCTTGACCGGCTGCAAGCCCCGACTTGCCATGACTCGTAAAGCCTCCGAACGGTCGGCAGCAGTAATTTCACCGCTATCCAGAATGCCGTTTTTACCGAGCGCTTTATAAGTAAATGTAGCCATATATCATCCGAGCTAAGCTGATCATCAATATTCGATCAACAAAGCTCCGCACTGGTAACAGATATCACCTCTTCTAGAGTCGTTTCTCCGGCAAAACATTTATACCACCCATATTCTCTCATGGGCACGTAACCGTCACTATATGCCTGCTCCAGCAGCCTTCGCATATCCTCTCCTTTTACAATCAGGTCTTGCATTGCCTCAGTGACGAGAACGACTTCATAGATAGCAAGTCGGCCACTAAAACCTGTGCCACGACATCGATCACAGCCCACGGCATCATAACACTGCCCCTGCATGTGAACCGGTATTTCCATCTCAGAACGCTGTTGCGGGTTGATGCTTCTGGGGGTTTTACAGTGCGGGCATAATTTACGCACCAATCGCTGAGCTAAAAAAGCCCTGACAGATGCAGATAGGAGAAACGGCTCCACACCCATATCAGTCAACCGGCTAATCCCGCCCATCGCATCATTGGTATGCAACGTGCTGAAAACCAAGTGTCCAGTGAGTGAGGCACGGATAGCAATTTCAGCTGTCTCTAGGTCTCGTATCTCACCAATCATTACAATGTTGGGGTCCGCACGCAATATGGAACGCAAGCCACTGGCAAAGGTTAAGCCAATTTCAGACTTCACAGCAATCTGCATCACTCCTGGCAGCTTATTCTCAACGGGGTCTTCGATCGTGACGATGCGTGTATCATCCGCATTCACCTCATTCAAAAAGGAATAGAGACTGGTGGATTTACCCGAACCCGTTGGTCCAGTGATCAATACAATACCATTGGAAAGACTGAGCAGCTGAGAAATTTTCTCAGCAACAAATGGCTCTAGCTGAAGTTTACTGATCGTAAATTTCTCTTGATTGAGCAAACGTAAGCTAACACTCTCCCCCTCCACCGTTGGCACGGTAGCAACTCGAACATCAATAGCCTGCCCCTCAAATTGAAGGTTGATCCTGCCGTCTTGTGGCAAACGACGCTCTGCAATATCAAGATGCGCCATGATCTTTAAACGTGCAATGACCGAGCTTTGCAGCGCTTTAATATTATCTGGAACTGTCACATCCACGAGCAAGCCGTCGATACGATAGCGAATGCGTAAATTATCATGTAGAGGCTCAACGTGAATATCAGTAGCACGCTGTTGCAGCGCCTCCCTGACAATTTGGTTTACAAATTTCACGACACTAGCCTCCTCATCCTCGTCCGCATCGATCACATTAGCCTCATCGCTAGATTCGAGGTTATCATAATCCAGATCACGACCCTCCAAGATTTGCTCAAAAGTGTCTGCACCCACACCGTATAACTTTCTCAATGCATCGTGGATACGTCTACGTGATGCCATTTTCCAGACGATCGGAACATTGATTTGTTGTGTTGCGGCCTGCTTGGCAAGCAAGTTAAGCGGGTCATAGGTTAACAACACCAGCTGCTGCGTCCCATCTTCGTCCAAAACCTCCACAGGAAGCAGGCGGTGGGCAAGAGCCACTTTAGGCCCGCAGATGGCTCTAATTGCCTCTAGATCTTCGCATTCGCCAATACCCTGCACCCATTCCATTCCTGACTGCTTGGCTAAGGCAGATAAGTATGACTCCTCATCCACCACTCCGGAATCAAGAATATCGTCAATAGGCGAGCGTTGCTGCTCCGCCGCAGTTTGAACAACATGAGTGAATGCCTCCAAATCTTGGCATCCGCTATGACGTGCTGGTGCAATGAGTAAATTAGTCATTCAATAAGCAATAGACGATCCGATACAATTCACTATCTACTTTAATGACAGAAAGGCAATACTCCGTCTATAAAATCACCTCTTAATTACCTAAATTGCCTGCGACTGACTGATCACCCGTCAATTTAGCCAAACTAAGCCTCTATTTCCTCACCACCGACATGGAACCCGATCTTTCTACGAGGTGTTTCATCCACGATCTTACGGGTGTAGCATATCACTTGAAAACTGGATTGATGGCTAATGAACATACAGGGTGCTCCGTCAAGATCCCCCTCTACAACCACGCTGGAATGACCATCTTCGCCTAAACTATGCACTTCAACAGCATCTCCATTAGACATTAATGCGAAAATCGCCGGTTCCTCGTCATCTGGCAAACCCTCACGCCATTTTGTCACCCTGATAGCAAGGCGGCGGATAAATTCACCTGATGACTCAAATCGATGTTTTTGCTCATCAGGCATTTGCGACAAAATTTCGTGCACATCGGGCATGCCCGTAGCACCAGGAAGCGTCAAGTATGGCCGGCGTAGGTTGTTGTTATCAGACATACGCATAGTCTAATAGATCCCGATTGAATTGGCACGCAGTTTTTATTGTAGCATGATCCAGCTGCAACCTTACTGGTCAACTTTTTCGACAACGGCGTATGCATTGTGATTATGAATAGACTCGTAATTTTCTGCCTCTACTCGATACCACACAATATTGTCTTGAGCATTCGAGCGAGCCGCTACGTTACGCACTAGATCCTCCACAAAGACAGGATTGTCATAAGCACGCTCAGTGACAGCCTTCTCGTCTGGCCGCTTCAGTAGGCTGTATAATTCACAACTTGCAGACGCCTCTACCAGATCGATTAAATCTTCAATCCAGATTGGCTCTTTGAAGCGAACAGAATAAGTCACACTACCACGCTGATTGTGTGCTCCCCTCTCACTGATTGCCTTCGAACAAGGGCACAGTGTCGCCACTGGAACAATCACGGTCAAAACAAAATTATGATTCCCTTCGATATCTGACTCTGCTTCAAAAACGACCTCATAATCCATCACACCAGAAATTTCAGTAACTGGAGCAGGCTTACTTCGGAAAAAAGGAAAACGAAATTCTACATGGGCTTTGCGCGCTTCCAGCCTACCCAAGAGCTCCTCGGGGATAGCCGTCATCTCCCTCACATCCAGACAATTACCGTGAGAGTTGAGCACCTCCACAAAACGGCTCATGTGCGTTCCTTTAAAGTGATGAGGTAAATCGACCGCTAATGCCGTGGTCGCCACCGTGCGCTGAGTGCTGCCATCCTTGTTACGCACCTCAAGCGGAAACCTGAGAGCCTTAACGCCAACACGGTCGATAGGAATTTTTCTATCGTCCATCTCATTTTGAGTGTCAGTGAGCTCCTTCATCACTTATAAACTGTTATATCGACGATGTTCTTTAAAAAAAAAGCCTGCCCGGAATCAGCGGACAGGCTCAAGAAATTGTTCTTCAAGAGACGAAGAATTAACCGAGAAGATTGCAAGCACGAGCTCGCTTGATCTCACGTGTGATCTTACGGTGAAGCTTTGCTGACACACCCGTTACGCGGCGAGGAAGAATCTTACCTGTCTCTGTGGTAAACTTATTGAGAAGATCTACGTTCTTGTAGTCAACCTCGGCTGCTGGAATGTCATGACGGCGATGTGGCATGGGGCGATTCGCTTTCCAATATGCGATGCGGCGCTCTTTGTTCTTCGGAGTAGATATGGATGACATGATGTGTAAATGAGTTGATATTACGATAAAATCAGCGGCAGTGACTAGCGCATCTCACGGTGGAGAGTGCGACGACGCAGGAATGGGTTATACTTCACCTTTTCCAAACGTCCCGGTGTGCGGAGACTCTTTTTGTTGCGTGTGGAAGTGTAGCGGGAGGTGGGTTTACCTTCAGCTTTAGCTTCTGTGCATTCGAGAATGATGATGTCGCGTGCCATGATTTATAAGTTTCTTGTAAAAATTGAATCGCAATCACTTGGTGATCTTCAATGACCAAGCAATGCTTGCGGGGAGGCGAAAACTACCGATTTACGCTCATTGGTCAAGCAGAGAATCTATAGATTGACGCTTTTTAGATGATTTTATCGCATATTACCGTTGGCAAAGCCAAATTCTGATTTGGCTGCGTGACGGTTACCGCCGTTCTCCTTCTCCCAAAGTGCCTGACAATTAACAGTATAGCGAGCAAAAGGAATTGCTTCTAGGCGCTCATTGGGAATGCGATCACCTGACATTTCACAAACACCATAAACACCAGTCTCGGCTCTGGTGATGGCTTGCTCAATCTCGCTCAGAGCATCTTGCTCCTTGGCAAGGAGGTTCAGCGCAAAGTCACGATCATATGAGTCACTACCAGCGTCACCGGTGTGCATACCGCCGCCGCCTGTTTCCATGCCATCAGTGTTTTTGAGAGTATCGTGCGTTACACCATACATTGCATCAAGGATCCCATCACGTAAATCAAGCAGCCTTTGATGCTGTTTTTTGGCAAACCCCCTTAGCACGACTGGCTTGGTAGGCACCTTTTTACGAACCACTTTTTTAACAGCAGTCTTTGTGACAAGCTTTTTGGTGACTTTCTTGGCCACTTTCTTGGCCACTTTCTTGGCCACTTTCTTGGCGGCTTTCTTAGCAGGCTTTTTGGCAATTTTCTTAGTAGCCTTCTTAGTAGCCTTCTTAGTAGCCTTCTTAGTAGCCTTCTTAGTAGCCTTCTTAGCTACTTTCTTAGTAACTTTCTTGGCAGCCTTTGTTTTCACGATTTTTTTCTTCGCTACTTTCTTCGCTACTTTCTTCGCTACTTTCTTCGCCACCTTCTTGACCAGCTTCTTGGCAGGCTTTTTAGGTGCTTTTTTCACGGTTTTTTTCACTGCACGTTTGGTGACCTTTTTGGATGTTTTCTTTTTTGCTGCCATGGGAAATATATCTTTGTGAACACCGAAACTGCTTGATGATGAGTGTTTATTGATCAATCAATATTCAATACAAACATGCTTCAGCGGTGAGGGCGGGTATGGCTATTCACTTTTGAACCTCACTGCAAGCATAATTTCCAAGATTTGGCATATGAGCAGAAAAGTCCCCTCTGACACAGATTGACTGTGGTATTATTTAAAGAAGTTAAAAGCTAACTCGCTAGAGTCTAATCTGAGCCCAGACACATCTTCATCACAGCTTAATTGTTATGGTCAATTGCTGCCTCGCGCTTTTTCTTCTGCAACATGATCCATGCTTTGTCAGCATTAGACAAATTATTCAAGGATGTCACACCCTTCTGGCCATCTGGGTCAACCAAAGTCACCTTACCTGATTGAAAGCGGTATAATTTAGCGAATGTTTTGCGGCCATCTCTACTTTCCCATAGCCGGTAGCCTCGCTTTTCATATTTATCACGCCATTGCTGATACCCCCTGTCAATGATGACCACCGCATGCTTCAAGCGTGCTAGGTAATACTCTCCACCCCCCTTTTCATAACCACGATAAAAGACATGCACTTCACCACCCGGCTTTAAAAGTAGAACGGTGGGGCATCCCTTCACCCCATATCGCTGAATGATTTTCTTAATGTATTTCAACTTTCTTATCCCGATGTCCTTTGACTTCTCCCTTGGAGGCACCTGCTTATCAACGCGCAGACGAACAACATGCTTTGTTGCCCACTCTTCAAAATCAGGAATTGAAAAGACCTCCTCACTCAACTGCCGGCAGGTAGGGCTATACATTGAATCGGTAAACCAAATGAGCAAAGCCTTACCCGTCTGACGAGACTGTCGACTTGCCTCCTTGTAGCTTTGATGCCACGCCTTATTTTGTGGACTTTGCCAAAGCTGCTCTAATCCCCCGTCAATGGCTTCTTCAGGGTCCTCAGGAGCCCATACGATATCATCTTCAGGGGTAATCCCCTCGCCACTGATGCCAGCAACCTGCGTATTTCCACCTCCAATACTTACATTCGCCGTATTACCCATGCCAGTGATACTGCCTCCTGCTTGCTGATAGGCCTTTAAGCCATACGAACCTGCCTGAGCCTGAGATTGATCAGGAACAGAGCAAGACATTAAACCTAGACTGTTCAAAATAACCACCAATACAGTGAGCAAACGATAATCCATTTCACGTCTATTTTGCCAACGTTAACGGTAATGGCAACCGGTAAGTTTGTTGATGGTATATTAAAGATAAGCCGTATTTGGCAGAGACAACTAGCCGTGATAGAATGATCTGATATCTTGACACCTATATCATTTTTAAGTGAGCATAGGTGCTACTCACTATGGAGAACTCGCCAAATCTACCTATCAAACTTCAGGGGCAGCTGTTACTGGCTGACCCCTCTCTCCGTGATGGGTTTTTCAATAAGAGTGTTATTTTTCTTACCGATCATAGTCTAGAGGATGGTGCCCACGGCCTGATCCTCAATCAGCCCACAAGCCAAACCGTGGGTGATTTGCTCAGTTCTGACGAATTTGCCGATTTAGTCAATATCCCGATCCACCTTGGAGGTCCGGTAGGTCAGGAACATTTGACCTTTGCTGCAATATGGTCAAGCCAGGATGATGGGCTTCAATTCACAACTCGAATCAGCGCTGCCGAAGCTGTCAAGCGCTCTCATCAGCCAGGAGCTCTGATCAGAGCATTCGCCGGACACTCCTCATGGGAGCCCGGCCAGCTAGAATCCGAACTTAAAAAACAAGCGTGGATACCTACCCTACCAAGAGGCGAAATACTTCACAGCCATCATGCAGATGATTTATGGTCAGACTTACTAAGACGGATTTCACCTTATCACAAAATACTGGCTGAAGCACCTGATGACATCTACTTAAATTAAATAGCTGCAGATCAATATCTGCGCCAAAGTGATGGCATAAACAATACCAACACAGCATAAAGCTCGAGACGACCAAGAATCATGAGCAATGATAAAAACACTTTAGTAATCGGCAGCAAATGTGAGTAATTACCAGTCGGCCCAACCTCCCCAAATCCTGGACCTGTATTGGTGAATGTGGCTAATACACAGCCGAAAACAGTTACAAAATCGATCCCATTGAACGATTCAATCAAGGCGACAAAGAAGCACGAGATGATAATGATAAATGCATAGAGTGCCACAAAGCCAACAGCTTGTGCTCTCTCAGAATCTCCCATAGCATTACCATTGATGTGCATACGAAAGACCTGATTAGGTCGGAAGGCCTTTACAATTTGTAGTCGGGCCGTTTTTAGAAATACAATGAGACGGCTCACTTTCATTCCTCCGGCAGTCGATCCTGAGCACCCACCCACACACATCATGATAGCAATGAGCAAAATGGCAAATACCGGCCATTCTGTGTAATCTACGGTAGCGTAACCTGTCGTTGAACCCAATGACACGAGTGTGAAAAAGCAATGCCTCAACGAGGTTAAAAAATCATCATGGTGGGAACCAGACAATCCAATGCTTAGCGTTGCCACTGCCAGAATACATATCAAGACAAAGAGCTTTCCTTCCTCCTCGTCTTTGAGGCGCTTCCATCGTTTTCTCAGTAGGACTGCCCACAGCACAAAGTTAATACTGCATAGAATCATAAACAAGCTGAGCCACAGCTCGATCAGCCAGCCGTTGCCCCAATTCATGTAGTGCCCAATACTGTCGTTATGCGGGCTGAATCCAGCCGTTGAAACTACTGTAAAAGTGTGAGCAATGGCATTGTATGTGGTCAAACCCATTACCTTGAGACCTGCAAAACAGACGAGTGTAATGCAAATGTAGATTTTCCACAGCAACATGGCAGTATCACGAATACGCGCAGTGCTCGACTCACCTGTTTGAAAAGATGATTCATTACAAAAGAGTGATTTTGAACCGAGCCCCAAATAAGACAACAGCGCAACAAACAGCACCAATATTCCCATGCCACCCAACCATTGAGTTACGGCGCGCCACATGAGTATGCCACGAGGCCATGATTCAATATCACCTCCAGCAGCTGCATCTGAACCCATCACGGTTGACCCTGTGGTGGTGAATCCTGAAACTGATTCAAAAAACGCATTGCCAAAATTAGATTTTGGCTCACCCAACAAATAAGGCAGGCTTCCAACAGTGCCACACAACAACCACCCCAAACCTACAACTACTATTCCTTCACGGCGCGGAACCCTCTCGATTTTACCAATACCACATAGCATCAAAATAGCGCCCATTGCTGCCACAATCACTGCGGATAAAAATAACGCTCTGGCCGCAGATCCACTTTCGCCAGCAACGTCAAACTCGGCAAATACACCACAAGCAGCCATCGCGAAACTCACAAGTATGAGCAAAGCACCCAGAAATTTAGCTAAGATACGGAAGTTCATGATGAGGATGTGATCAATTAGAAATCACTAAAAAGTTACCGAACCAACTTGAGGAATTTACGACGCACCTTGGGCACCACCATTGCGTAAATGGTATCACCCGGCTCTAGCACATCTTCCGGCCCGGGCACGATCGCATGCAAACCCCTCATCCGCGCTACCAAAACGCAGCCTTCAGGCCAATCAATCTCCGCAATCATATGCTCTGCTGCAATAGATGCCTTCGCAACTTGTGTCTCAATCACTTCCCCAACTCCAATTTTTTTAACGGTGTGGAAACGATCAGATGTTATAAATCTCTCTAATTCACGACGCGTTGCTTCGCGCGGGCTTATCGCTGCAAGAACACCAAAGTGGCGACCACTTGCACTGATTGCTTTTGCATAATCAGCTCGATGAATGAGGGTGAGGCAATTCTTAGCTCCAAGATTATTAGCCTGCAAGCAGGTCATGACGTTGTCTTCGTCACTTCCACTGGTTGAAATAAAGAAATCAGCATCACCCACCTGTTCCTCCTCTAATTCAGACAATACTGTACCATCCGTGTTGATGACAGTCGTATTACTTAGCAAGCCTGTAAGCTCCTGAGCACGAACTTTGTCCTTTTCGATGATGCGGACTTTGCACTGAAAGCTTTCAAGCATTTGGGCTAACGAGAACCCATACTCACCTCCGCTAAATATAACCACCCGTATTTGATCCTCTTTTGCATGCCCTTTCTGTAAGCGCGTAGATAGCTTCCTTAATTTGTTTGGATCTCCAAAAATGGTGACTACATCCCCTGCACACAGCGAATCTTCTGCTGACGGCACGAAATGGTCTCCCCCTCGGGTTATACTCGCTACCCGAGTTCTCTCCGGAGCCTTAAGATCGATCAAGCGCTCACCCACTGCATCGCTCTGTTCGCTGACTCGAATTTGTTGAAGCTCAATTCTACCACGAGCAATTTCCTCCACCATGAGTGAATCCGGATTACGCACAAATTTGGAAAGCTCAATCGCACTGAGACGCTCCGAGCTGAATACGTGATCTATGCCAAAATGACCCCTATAATCAAACAACCACTCCTCACGCTGCTGTGCTGGGCTAACTCGAGCAATGACTTTCTCAGCATTCAATTTCTTTGCCATCGATGCCGACATAACATTGATTGTGCTCTCACTAGTGAGAGCCAAGAACAGTTCACACTCCGCTACTCCCGCCTCAAGGAGAGTGTTGGCACTTGCGCCGCTTCCCGTAATAACTCGGCCATCAATCTGTGATTCAAGCTCAGCAGCCACTGAGGCATCAAACTCCACTACAACAATACTGTGAGCCTCACGAGATAAGGATATCGCTAGATGACGACCAATTTCTCCAGCTCCTACAATGATAATTTTCATAGTTGCAGCACCCGGCCGCGAGGGGTTGTTGCCATTTTTAGAGCAAAAAAGCAAGGATAGAAGCCCGCAGTGCTCTCCACCAATAAATGAGGGGTAGAACACTAAAACATCTTGCTCAGCAAACCAATAGAGCCATAATCCCGCGCACTCACAAATAAACTTACCATGGAAAACGTTATTATCATAGGAACAGGCCCGGCTGGTTACACCGCAGCTATCTATGCCTCACGGGCAGATCTCAACCCTCTTATTTTAACTGGCACCCAGCCCGGAGGCCAGCTAACGACAACAACAGATGTCGAGAACTTCCCAGGTTTTCCTGAAGGCATTACCGGCCCTGAATTGATGGTCAACATGCAGCAACAGGCTGAGCGATTTGGCACCAGGGTCGAATTCGGTCTAGTCGAATCCGTCGATAAAAATGCGGACGGAACATTCACCCTCAAAATAGGTGACAAAGAGATCCAAAGCAAATCCATCATCATCTGCTCTGGTGCCTCAGCACGTTACCTAGGTTTACCCGGCGAGGAGGAACTAACCAAAGGTGGGCACGGACTTACAGCTTGTGCGACTTGCGACGGTGCGTTCTATCGTGATGTCCCCGTTTGCGTAATAGGAGGTGGTGACTCAGCCTGTGAAGAAGCAACCTTTCTGACCAAATTTGCCAGTAAGGTCTACCTGATCCACCGCCGAGATGAGCTTCGCGCCTCAAAAATCATGGCTCAACGTGCACTCGCTCACGAGAAAATCGAGCCTATCTGGAATTCAACTATTAAAGAGTACATCACTAACGACAAGGGAGACATCGAGGGTGTTTTGCTTGAAAACACTCAAGACGGGTCGACTTCCGAACTGGAGGTTGAAGGTGTGTTTATGGCTATTGGTCACACACCAAACAGTAGCTTCCTCAATGGTCTCGTTGAGACAGATGATCAGGGTTATATTCTGCAAAAACACGGGACACTCACCAGTGTTGAGGGTATATACGCTGCTGGGGACATTTCAGATACTGAATACCGCCAAGCGATCACCGCTGCTGGCCAAGGATGCGCTGCAGCCATCGAAGTCGAGCGCTGGCTTGCCGACCAAGAATAAACTCGCCATTACTTATGCTGTGAGCCTCATTATTGGCATTTCACCAGCCGGCCTCTAGCTTGGAATGAACTCTATCAAACAAGCAGGCAAAATATATTTGCATCATGCTTATCCGCTCAGCCAAGTTTTTACTCATACTTTGCACGACCTACTGTTGTGGCGTCTCACACGCAGAAACGGATGAGAGTAAGGATCACTCGGTGGCTACAGCACCTCTGATTAAGAAAATTGGGCCTCAGCTCTATCAAATAGGCATCATCTCGTTTAACCAAACGACACGGGAAATCTACATACCGGCCGAGACAAATATAACCGATCCCGGGTCCATTATAGAATACTTACTGGTGCATTCTAATGGTGAAAAAATCCACGAGTCGCTGCTTACCACAGCAGCTGATCCAACCCATATCAATATCGCGCTAAAATTACTCAATTACAGAGAATCTAAAGAATTGTTTCGTCTTCGCGATGAAAGAGGATTCTTTACAGATCAATATCCAATCGTAGCTGATGAAATCAAAAAAGCCGCCCGCGTTGAAATATTAATTACGTGGAAAGACCAAGTTGTGGAGAAAACAATCCCAGTCACAGATTGGATCTATAATCAAGCTACTCAGCGAAATATGATATCCATGCCATGGATCTACAATGGGTCGTTTATACATGAGAAAGCATTTAACGCCAAGTTAACTGGTAGCATTATCACCATTTATCCCAACATCGGTGCTATCGCCAATTATTCTGGTGACGACCGCAGCGATGACAGCTTGTGGACACCTTCCAAAAACACTCCTCCAGAAGGAACTTCGGTAAAGGTAACCTTGAAACCATGGACACCTGTGCCACAATAGGATTGAAGTTACTAATAATATGATGAAAGGATTCCAATTGTTTATCTGCTTGAGCTTTTGTGCTATTCACTCTGTTTCTGCCCAAAACCAGCAAGAACCTTACCTCTCAGTCAAACTCGAGATTACTCGGGCAATTGAGCGAGGTAATGCTTACCTGCAATCTCAACAAAAGGAGGACGGCTTCTGGGGAGAATCAAAATACCCAGCCTACACATCATTGGCACTCACAGCTGCCATGAGATCGCCATCATATGAGCAAGCTAGTTATATCGACAAAGGTTACACTTGGCTAACACAACAGCAAAAAGACGATGGTGGAATATACGGCAAAGGGCTTGGCACCTACAATACTGCTACATCCATCGTTGCCCTCGTTGCCGCGAATGCCCCTGATTATCATCCGATCATCTTAAGAGCTCGCAGATTCCTCATCAATCAGCAGACTGATTGGGACAACAAGGGCGAAGCAGACAATAAATACGACGGCGGTATCGGCTATGGCGGCTCTTACCAACACTCGGATCTCTCCAACACCTATCTTTCGATAGAAGCACTTAAACTATCTCGCCACATAGCTCAAGATGATGCTTCGGGAAAACAACCAGAACTCAATTGGGAAGCCGCCATTCAATTCATCTCTCGCACCCAAAACCTCAGAGAAACCAACGATCTTCCCGACACGGGTAACGACGGCTCCTTTAATTATTTTCCGGGAAACTCGAAAGCCGGCCACCGAACCAACCCAGATGGGACAAAGGTGCTACGTGGCTACGGCTCCATGTCTTACGCAGCACTCCTGTCTATGATCTACGCCGAATTGGATGAGACAGATATTCGAGTAATCGCGGTCAAGGAGTGGCTGTCAGAAAACTTCACGGTCAAAGAAAACCCTGGACTGGCGACTGAAGAAGATTCTTCTCTAGGCCAGCAAGGGCTTTTCTACTATTACCATGCCATGGCAAAGGGACTGGCTGCAGCCAATATTGACAAACTCACTCTGAAAGATGGCAATCCAGTCGATTGGCGCAACGAACTCTCCAATGCATTACTATCGACTCAGTCTCCTGATGGATCATGGGTTAATAAGAACTCGCGCTGGTGGGAGAGCGACCCTGTGCTGGTCACCGCCTATGCGGTCTTGGCTCTGGAACAAATCTATGACTCCATTCCTGATTAAATCATAGCTGAGCTGATCTAGCCTCATCGTTAACCTCATGCAAACAATGAACATCGAGACTCTCACTACCTTCTTCATGTGGTGCACTATTATCAATGCCTCGATTCTGATCTATAGCTCTATTTTTCTCTGCTTTGCGCCAGATTTCATCTACAGGATACAAAGTCGGTGGTTTTCAGTCCCAAGAGAAGCATTCAACATCATTGCCTACTCTTATCTCGGACTTTTCAAGGTGCTGTTCTTTACATTCAATCTGGCTCCCTATCTCGCCTTACTCATCATCGCATAGTCGTATTTGAGCACCAATTAGATGCGCATTCTTCGATGTTGCTCTTACCCTCAGTTTTAAATTTCTTTCGGTTACGCTGAATCAGTGTGCAGACCATCAAACAAGGAAGCAAATAGGTAATCGAGATCATACCCCTGCAGGAAAGGGCTTCTAAAGCTTCCCCCATTGCCAATACATCGTCGAACATCTCGGCTTAGGCAAAAACACCTAACCTCTTGACCTAGTGTAGGCAAAATGTTCAACTAATGTATTCACGCTATAAAATAGATTACCTAGAAGTAAAATGTGGATACTTAATGCGCTTGCGCAATTACCCACACCAACTTCAAACACACCTCAATCTGCGAAGTCGAAAACGCCATGATATCCGAAGAGCTACCAGAACACCAGATCTTCCATATTCTCAAACAAGGAGAGGAGGAAGCCATATGGCCTTATAGCCAGATTCAAATCGGGCAGCTTCTTAATGCAGGCCAAATTGAAGCGTCTGACTACGTTTATTATCCAGAATTGTCAGGCTGGGAAACACTATCCCGTGTTTTTGAATTACACCAACAGCTAAGTAATTTTGGGGACGATGGACAAGAGCCTCACATCGTTGACCAAAGTTTCGCCCTTGTTGATTCTCTATCTGAGCCCAACGAAAGCATTTATTATATAGCAGTGCAGCATATTCCATTACTGAAGGTGACTGCCGCAGTTAAGCTGACCGGACCAAAGTCGATCGTTTTGACTGATCACCGGATTTATATTCTTACTCCTAAATTGATAGGTGATACCGAACTTAACCAGTATCATCACAAGCAGATAGAGAGAGTCATTAAAAGACTCTCTCAAGATGAAGATGAGGGCACATTCATTATTGCACTTCGTTCAGGCGACTGGATCGAAACTAACAAAATTCCTCGTCGACAGCTCGACCGCCTTGATCAGATTGCACGTGAATTCCTGGAACATCAAAACCACCAGGAAACCGTCAATCAAATGAGTGACTGATTCTCTCAATCAAACTCCGTCTCTTCTATATCCAACACGTTGATCAAGCTCATCGCGTAAAGCATCGATACCATCTCCGGTATCAGCAGAAATAGGAATAATCGTTTGCTTTGGGAATCTGGCTTGAAAATTAGCTAGGTTTTCCTGAGCTCCATCTAAGTCCATTTTGTTAGCCACTATAATCCACTCAAACTTGGATAAATCCTCATCGTAAAGCTTGATCTCAGTTCTGAGTGTCTGAAGGTCCTCTATCGGATCTCGCATTTCACTTCCTGCCATATCGATGACAAAAAGCAGAAGCTTACATCGCGTAATGTGACGTAAAAACTCGTGTCCCAAGCCACGGTTGTCGTGAGCTCCCTCTATGAGTCCTGGAATATCAGCAACCGTGCAGCGCCGATACTTAGGGAACTCGACGACACCCACCATTGGATTGAGTGTCGTGAAGGGGTAATTACCAATTTTGGGCGTGGCATGTGAGAGCTTGTTGACGAGAGTCGATTTACCTGCGTTGGGAAACCCGACCATGCCGGCATCGGCAATACGCCTGAGCTCGAGATAAAATACACCATGATCAGCCTCCGTTCCGAGAGTATGTTCTTCTGGCGCCTGATTGGTGGATGTCTTATAATGCCAGTTTCCCTTTCCACCTTTCCCTCCTGCACAGAGAACAAATTCATCTCCATACTCGGTCTGATCTATAATAGGCTCTAGATCGATCCCCTCCTCGCTGCGCTCCAAATCCACAGCCTCCGACACGGTAGTAGCGTTACTGCGGTATACAACAGTTCCCGGAGGCACTTTGCCAATTTTGTCTCTCGAGCTTTTACCGTGTTTTCGATTACCAGCACCATGCTCTCCACGCTTAGCAACCAATTTAGGGTCGTAGGAGTAGGCCTTAAGATTATCCACAGCAGGGTCAACTCTGAGGATTACCGAGCCGCCGTTACCCCCGTCACCTCCGTCGGGACCACCTTTGGGACGGAATTTCTCGCGCCGGAAGTGCACCACCCCATTGCCGCCATCGCCGGCTTCAGCATAAATTCTGATGTGATCAATAAACATGACTAGTAATATGATAAAATGATGCGTGATAAAACACCTTCATTGCCTTAGCGGCGGGTTCTGATAACATCAAATACTCGAATGGAAATGCAAAATAGCCTAAATTTACTATTTTTCGCTTGGCAAATGACCATTATTCGTACAATTTCCGCCCCCTGCCAGAGTTGGCAGACCCATTTCTAATTATACTCATTATGCTTACTCTTAGACTCAACCGCCAAGGCACCAAGGATCGTCCCTTCTACAAGATCGTTGCTGTCGACAGCCGCAAGCGCCGCGATGGCCGCTACATCGAGCAGATTGGTTCCTACAACCCTATGGAAAGTGGGACAAACTTCACTCTTGATGTTGCCAAAGCTGAGGATTGGATCTCCAAAGGCGCTCAGCCATCTG
Organism: Oceaniferula sp.; assembly: GCA_965657565.1. Taxonomy (GTDB): domain Bacteria; phylum Verrucomicrobiota; class Verrucomicrobiia; order Verrucomicrobiales; family Akkermansiaceae; genus Oceaniferula. The sequence continues at coordinate 12,081 of CBFHPA010000002.1, read as the reverse complement.
ACACCGTGCGCGACCTCCTTAAAAAGGCACGCAAAGAATCACTCTCTGCTGAAGCCTAATTCATCGAGATCAAATCATCTTGTTTATTTCAAACGCATCGGTTTCGCCGATGCGTTTTTTATTTGATCGGACAAGAGTTCTGACTAAAATTCTCACACAACAACCATGGAAGATACACCTGCCGTACAAATCAACCACTTAGTTAAGGAGTTCCCATCTCCTTTCCGAAAAACAAAAATACGAGCTGTTGATGATGTATCTCTGACCATCATGCCTGGTGAAGTCTATGGTCTCATTGGACCAAACGGATCCGGTAAATCAACCACGATGAAAGCCCTGCTCGGTCTCCTCAGACCCACCGCTGGTAGTTGTTATGTTTTTGGGAAAAACTCGCTCAAGACAGACTCAAGGCAAGAAATCGGATTCTTACCCGAAAACCCTTATTTTTACAAACACCTCAGCGGTGAGGAGACTTTACGCTTTTATGCAAAGCTCTGCGGTATGCGTGGCAAGGCTCTCAATAAGCACGTCGACAAAATGCTAGAAATGGTTTCTCTTCAAGATGCACGCAAACGTAGAGTTGGTGGATACTCCAAAGGCATGCTTCAAAGAATCGGACTGGCACAAGCACTGATCCACGAACCTCGCTTAATTATTCTTGATGAACCCACTGCTGGCGTCGACCCCGTTGGCTCCCGTGAAATCAGAGACCTCATTGTTCAGCTCAAGGATAAAGGTGTGACCGTTTTTCTTTGTTCGCACCTGCTCGAACAGGTCCAAGAAGTATGCGATCACGTGGGCATCATATTTAACGGTGAAATAGTCAAAGCAGGCCCCCTAGAAGACCTCATTGCCATCGAGGATCAAACCGAAATATTAATCAAAGATGCGGGCCCACGCACACTTGCACGAATCAAGGCTGTCATTGCTGATTCTGAAAATGCCGAATTTATAAGTATGGGCAAGCCTCGCACTACACTCGAAAGGCTATTTCTCGATGAAGCTAAAAAATCAAACACCGCAACAATGAGCACAGACCAGAAAGGAGGAGACAATGCGTAGAAATGCTTTTTTCTCACCGGCTCGCATTCTCGTCATTGCCAGTCACACCTTTACCCACTTGGTAAGGATGAAGGTCTTTTATTTCCTGGCAGTCTTCGCAGTTCTCATGCTCGCAGCAAGCTTTTTTGAAATGCCCTGGAGCAGAACCACCGAGGACAGCGCAGAACAAGAGCTTATCGTCTTAAAGAGCACAGCAATGGGTGCGATGGCAATGTTCTCTATCCTCTTTGCCATTGCTGCTACAGCATTACTTATCCCCAAGGACCTTGAGGATAGGACTCTCTATACGATTCTGAGTAAGCCCGTGCCCAGATTAGACTATCTTATTGGCAAGCTAGCCGGTGTTTTGATTCTGGTCACAGTGTCTCTACTCTTGATGAACGGACTGCTCTCAATCATTTTGCATTTTAAAACTGAAGAACTCCTACTGGTTGAAATGGCCAAGGCAGAAGCGCACGGTTGGTCGGCTGAGCGGCTTGAATCACGCTTATCTGCCGTGGCACAGCAAGGAGTAACATGGACACTACAGGCGGGCATTGGAGCCATCCTCTTCAAGGCAATAGTCATGGCATCACTGGCTCTACTCATCTCAACGTTTTCGAGCTCTACCTTGTTCACCATCGTCATTGCTGTGGTGATTTATTTCATGGGTCACTTCACAGAAGATGCACGTAACTACTGGTTACACAGCCAAACCGGTGGTGTTTCCAAGGAATTGAAAATAATGACACAGGGTATTGCCCTCATCTTCCCTGACTTCCAATTATACAATATTATTGATTCCACCATTGAGGGCAAGAAAGTGCCCCAAGGAATTTTCACACGACTCGCTATCTTAACACTCTTTTATTCAGGCATCTATAGTGTTTTGGCATGGTTTACCTTTAGAAAAAAAGAATTTTAAATGCGAACTGCTGTTCAAATCCTTGTCATTTTTATTGTCCTTCTGGTCTTCGGCTTTGCCAAATACCAGTATGAGGATCGTCTAAGTCGAGATATGGTTAGTCAGCAGCTAATCCAGCCGCCTCTGCGGGAGGGCACTAGCCTTCAACTTGGTCAAACAGGTGCTGCTGTCGCACTCGGCGGCTTACGGTCCCTCGTCGCTGCGATATGGAACTTTCGAGCATTTCTTTATTTTGAAGATCTTAATTGGATCAAGGTGGAAGAGGCCTACGAAATCACTACCACGCTCCAGCCACAGACCACATACTATTGGGAAACAGGAGCATGGCACCTACATTCTAATGCATCGGGCTATTACAGGGATAACAACGATTTAAGCCCCTACAGACGCAAATCGATGCAAAAACGTTACATTGAAAAAGGATCATCCTTTCTGGAGCTTGGCATCAAAAACAATGCAGACAATTGGAGATTACATCGTGAACTATCGCGCATCTGGAGTGATTATCACAAGCTGCCCGATATTGAACGAGCACTGAAACACTTTGATAACACACTCAACTGTAAAAGTTTACCTGAGTTCAGGCGCGCTCAAACTCAAAGGTTTAAATATTACGCAATGACCCGCCTGGATACTATTCAAGAGGAAACTTATCGCCTTGGGTGCGAACTGTTCAAGGCGTCTACTGATAACCACTTGCCCAAGCTATCCTGCACCCTTTTCGCATTACAAAATGCACTTAACATTCCACAAAAAGAACGAATTCCAGACACTGAGCTCTTCCCCAATAGTGCAATGCAATTAGCCTGGCTAAAACATTACCTCAAGGCGGAAAAAATTGGTTACCCCATGAACGGCGTATTTTTGAAAACTCAGGAGCTGGAAACAAAGTCACTATTTAAGTTATAATCAACGCTTGGTCTTTGATTCATTAAATCGTATCTCTATTGTTCCGGTGCTTAATTTTATCCTTTTACAAAAGGCCTAGCTAAGACCATTATTGTATTCTTTCACAAGCTATGAGAATTGCATTGTTCAGTGACATCCACGCCAACCTTGAAGCATTAGATGCTGTTCTTGAAGATTCGGCGGCTCAAAGTTGTGACAGTCATATCTGTCTCGGAGACATTGTGGGTTACAATGCAGATCCAGTAGCTTGCGTCGAGCGTGTTCAATCACTCGTATGCCCTGTGGTTAAAGGAAATCATGATCAGGATAGCAGTAGTGACAGCTCGCTAGAAATGATGAACTCAAATGCTGCCGAAGCCATACGCTGGACACGCGAGCAACTCAGCCCAGAACAGCGTACATGGCTTGCTCGCCTGAGATTAGTTCGCCAGATCCAAGATTTTACCGTAGTTCACTCGACACTCGATCAGCCAACATCATGGAATTACGTAACTAACAAGTTCGATGCGATGGCTAGCTTTGCATACCAGGTAACTCCTGTCTGTTTTTATGGCCACACTCATGTTCCACGTATTTTTGTGAGTGACGATCGTGTCCATGAAGTTCCTGCTGAATCTGTTGTCATTGAAGCGGGTTCAAAATATTTTCTCAATACTGGCGCTGTTGGTCAGCCACGTGATGGCGATTGGCGTGCCTCTTATTGTATTTACGACACAGATCGTAAAACAGTCCACTTTCGTCGTGTTGAATACGATATCCAAACGGCACAATCAAAAATTATTGCCGCTGGGCTCCCTCAATTTCTTGCTGATAGGCTGGCACAGGGTCGCTAGAAAATGCCCAATCAAGCAAATAGGCGTCTACGGCAACATGCCCATAAAGCGATTCTAATCAACTAAGCTGCCTAGCGCTTCATAAATAGGGACATCAGCCGGCGCCCACTTCAGAGCATCACACTGACTGAGGTCAACCCATCTCAGCTCCGAATGCTCAACAGCTTGAGGCATACCACGACACACATCGCAAATAAACGGCCACAAGCGTATTGAATACTCTGGGTAGTGGTGATCTACTCTGGGTAAAGCCATGCCCACCTCAATCTCACAAGCCAGCTCCTCTCTGATCTCACGCTGGATGGCCACTGTAAAATCTTCTTCCAATTCTACCTTTCCACCAGGAAACTCCCAGTAACCTGGCAACGCCTTACCCTCAGGACGCTTACATATAAGTACCTTGCCGTCTTGATCTCTTATTACTGCACAAACAACATCAATCACATTAAGGATCCTACACTAACATACAGCCTTATAAAACGTTCAATGTGTTTATCAAATATACCTCTTGAAGATGATGCCTGCGACATCATCGCTAAAGCCATGCATGGACAAGGCGTATCATCCAAACAGCTCGCTAGCTTTTCAAAGCTCAAAGAAAGTGAAGTTGATGCCATTCTCAAAGGGCATTGTGATGATCACGCATTCAAATTATTATCAGCTACTTTAGGGCTTTCACCATCAGCTTTGAGTTCAATTTCCTCATATTATCCTGCGGTCGCGACTCCAGAGGGACTCATTCAGATCGTCTCCCCATTTGGGCATGCTGGTGTAAACGCCTATCTCATCGTTCAAGGCCAACATGCTCTAGTATTTGATACTGGCACCGACGCGTCCTCTCTCTTGGCTTACCTAGACCAACATCAATTAATACTGGATACCTTGTTTATTACTCACAAGCATCATGACCATCTCGCTGAAATTAAGAAATTTGATAAAACCCGAATTATTTATCCAGAAAACACAGAACACGGCCAAAAAACCAGTCTCCTATCTGGAGATCAACTAACCACCCTGGATGTCAGTGGTCATGCAAATCCAGCGAGAGCCTATTATTATGAAGGCCTTGGCACACCTGTTTGCATTGTTGGTGATAGTGTGTTCGCTGGCTCTATGGGGAAATCTCCCGATAAAATGCGTTACAAGCAGGCAATGAAGACTGCGCGCGAAAACCTTATGTCATTACCGCCTGCTACCATTCTCTGCCCTGGCCACGGCCCCATGACGACTATTGCACTTGAGCAAAAACATAACGCTTTTTTAGCCGAAACAAACATTACCTCTGAATCATGAGATAAGTCAGAGCTTAAAACAACATGGGCAGTCTTACTCAGCATTAAGGAGGCCGAGAAATTCAGGCATCACTGCGCAGTAAAGTGAATTATTACCGGCTCTCGATAACTGGTTCATCACGAGCTCCGCTGAATCATCACTATTCGACGGGGTGCGACGCTCTATGTGATGCTCACCCGCATGAAGCTCTTGACGTATGTAAGGAGATCCTACCTCACGAGTCGCACGAACCTCCATACTCGGCGCTATGAATTCCATCTTACCAACAGGGGCCGAGAGAGGGTCAGACACAATCTTGGCAGTCACACTAGATCCAGCTGATGTTTCGTAATAATAAACATCACCAAGATCGCTATCCAAAGATAATTCACTGCTACGCTTCCAGCCAGTTCTTTGAATGACCCATGCCAGCAACTGAAGCCCCGCCATTCGATGGTCTGGATGCACCACCACGTGTAATTCGCTCACATGCTCGAGAGCATTTGCAGCCATTGGATCATCAAATAAACCCGCAATTGCCATCCGTATCTGAGAGCTTCGCGTCCATTCAATATCCATCGGAAGCAACGATTGTTCGCTTTGCATAGCCTCACTCAGGCACGCATATCCATGCTCAGGGTTTGACCACTCTGAACTATCGAAGATGAAGCGATCAATTAGACTGTATAAACGTTCGGAAAACAACGAGCTCAATTCTCCTTGCCACCAAAAAACTAAGGGTAAATCACTATTAAGGTGAGAAAATACAGTATTACGCAGCCTCCCTGTGGATCTTCCAGTAAGCTGGAATGCCACCTGCTCACAGCAGACACTTTTTCTACCATGTGACAAATGACAGTGTGCAGTGATCCAGGCACGTATCGATGCTTGTGGGCTATCACGATCAACACCAATCAGCAGAGCCCTGCAGGCATGCTCACGTGTAATGATTTGAACAAGCTCAGAGTTTTTAATTATAGCACCTTGTCGCTCAGAATAGACAGCCAAGTTAATCAATGATGCATTGGTACTGGCCTTGTCTTCCTCCCATAGTAGGCGGAGCTCTTTATCTACATCAGCAATCGCTACCTCTTTACCAAGAGCTAATGCATAATCGTTGTCAGCGTAATCACCCATCATTGTGATCTCCTATAGCCGTCTCCATTTATGACCATTCTTACCCAATAAGTCATCTGCTTCTTTTGGTCCCCATGTACCAGCAACATATTCAGACATCACTGGTGCAGCTTTTGACTCATGCCAAGCGTGGTGAATATGGTCGATAAACTTCCATGCTTCTTCTACTTCGTCTCGACGTGCAAATAGGGTTGCATCGCCTGCCATTGAGTCCAGCAGCAAGCGTTCATAAGCCTCTGGGCTACCCTTGCCAAAACTAGTAGCGTAGTGAAAATCCATCTTAACTGGCTCCATGCGCAGACTAGAGCCTGGTATTTTGGACACCATGCGCAGCGAGATACCTTCATCAGGCTGTATCCGCATAACTAACACATTACCGCCAGGAACACCACCAGACAGAGCATTGAATAATACAGTTGGAGGCTCTTTGAAATGTATCGAAATTTCTGTTGCCTTCTTGGGCAATTGTTTGCCCATTCGCACATAAAATGGAACACCGCTCCAACGCCAAGTATCGACTAGCACACGCAGAGCAACGTAAGATTCCGTCATCGACTCTGGATCCACACGGTCCTCGTCTCGATAACCAACGACATTCTCGCCATCAACATGGCCTGCTGTATATTGAGCACGGACGACATTTTCAGCAACAAGCTCCGGTGTATCCCACTGTCTGAGAGACCGAAGCACCTTAACCTTTTCGTCCCTGACCCCATCAGCAGAGAGATCAGTTGGGGGCTCCATCGCCACCAAACTTAATAACTGTAGCAGGTGGTTCTGCACCATATCACGCATGGCGCCAGCGCTATCATAATAGCCACCTCTTCCACCCTCCATACCCAGATTTTCCGAGCAAGTAATTTGGATCTGCTCAATACATCGATTATTCCACAAAGGCTCAAAAATGGCATTTGCAAATCTTAACACCATGATGTTCTGGGCAGTCTCTTTTCCCAGGTAATGGTCAATCCTATATGTATCGCGCTCTCTAAATGTTTTACTGACAACCTTATTGAGGTGTTTGGCTGTGGGCAAATTGGTACCAAATGGTTTTTCAACGATCACCCGAGACCAGCAGCCACTTTTGTTTCGATTGATGCCCGCATTCTTAATATTGGCCAAAATATCATCAAAATATTCTGGAGCGCTGGCAATGTAGAACAACCTGTTACCATTGCCTCCTCGCTCACGATCAATTTCATCAAGTCGGTCTGCCAGCCTCTCGTATCCACTGGCATCTTGAAACTCGCTCTTATGATAATGAATATTTTCGGCATAATCCTGCCATATTGAATCATCGTGGCCGCTTCGCGAAACTTTTTTATTCACAACCTCGAGCCCAAGTCGGAATTCTTCATCAGATTTCTCTCTGCGGGCAAAGCCAATAATTTTGACGCCCGCGGGCAAAGCTCCCTCAACCTGAAGATTATACAAAGCCGGTATCAACTTACGATGCGTAAGGTCACCAGTAGCGCCAAATATCACCACCGTACAGGCCTCTGGGCGAGAGCGAGACTCCAAGTCTTTGCGGAATGGGTTTATCATAATTGTGGGGTGCAAGGTAGTTTGCTTGCCGATAAATACTTGTTAATAGCACACGAGATATCAGCAAAACATGGGTTCATTGTAATGATCTTACTCATCTCATCAAGCCAAACAATCAATAGATCCAGACATCTTGGCCGCTGTTATCAAGAATAAGACGGACAGCAACTAGCCAAAAGCGGTGAGAAATGCTACCTCGAGAGCTAGTTGCTCTTGGACATTGGTTTCCAAATTAGCACGCAACTGCTCGATACCCTCCATCCTGTAGAGCAAATCATTCAGTGTGTGATTTGACGCCACCGACCCTGTGGTTTCTCGTTCTGATGGGAAATCCAGCTGCTCGACTAAACATTTTTGACGCACCACATCCCCCACCCAACATACCAATATCTCGATAAGCTTTTCGCGCTGGTTGAGATATTCTGACTCCGTAAGAGCTAAATAGTATTTTTCACGATTTTTGAGCCAATCGCCACTATCTGTAGTATTTTTGTACTTTTTACTTTCCTCTTTAAACGCGGAATCATTGCATTTACTTATCTCAGATTTTTGGCGGGCTAATATACCGCTGAAAGACGCTCTCAGCGTCAAAGCCGCCTGCATATTGCCTATACCTTGCTTACTCATGTCTGCTAAAGCAGACAGCAACTCATGACTTGCCTCATCAAGGCTCCTCTGATCCGGCAGAGCCATCAAGGGTAGCTTGACACAGCGTGACAACACAGTAGGCAATAAGAGCTCAGGAGCATCACTGACTAGTAGCAACAGGCACTCGGGAGGAGGCTCTTCCAAGGTTTTCAAAAAAGCGTTTTCAGCACCAGCGCCCATTCGATCTGCTCCAATAATAACGCCAACCTTCCACTTTCCTTGTGCAGACGCTACATGGAAAGATTTTTCCAAGTCCCGCATATCATCTACTGTGATACGACGTGACTTTGATCGAGGTCTCACCACCCTGACCAAGTCACCCTCAAGCTCATCCAATGATTTCTCCTCTGGAACTTCAACTTCACCAAAAAGATTACTACCCCCGAGGTCATCTTCGGCAGGATTAACCATCTGTATAATGCTAGCAGCAAGTGAAGCCTTACCACTCCCTGCTGGACCCGTGATCAAAAAAGCATGCGCCAGGCGACCTCTATCATGTGCCGCCTCTATTAAACCAAACGCCTTATCTGCTGTGTATGCCATTCCTCTACATCCTGCCAAGCATCACAAATTGGGCAACTTGAAAAGCGACTTTAACAACAAGAAAAAACAAAGCCCAGTATTCGTGTCGTTATCATTGGACACACTGGGACAAATCAATCAAGCTACTCACTCATTTAAACATTATGAAGAAACTACTACTAGCCACTCTTATGTTGGCCATAAACTCTACTCTCACCCATGCCAATACAAAGGAATGGATGACCGACTTCAAGGCAGCACAACAGAAAGCCTCAGCAGAAAACAAAGATATGCTGGTCAACTTCACAGGATCTGACTGGTGCGGCTGGTGCATCAAACTTGTTGATGAAGTCTTCAAGCATGAGAGCTTCAAACAAGGCATCGCTGACAAGTTTGTTCTGGTTGAAATTGATTTCCCACAAGACAAAACAAAGCTCGATAAGTCCACTCAACAGCAAAATGAAACTCTTCAGGAAAAATACTCAATTCAAGGTTTCCCCACCATACTTATCCTAGACTCCGAGGGTCTTCCCTACGCTCAAACAGGCTACCAAGCCGGCGGCCCCGAAAAATACCTAACTCACCTCGACAATTTAATTTCCATTAAAAATCAGCGTGATGATGCACTGAAAGCAGCTGATGCTCTACAGGGACCGGAAAAAGCTAAGGCTCTCGTCAACACCCTCAAACTGCTGCCAGAGGGCCAGCTCAATCACTACACTGAAATTAGCGAACAAATTGCCACACTTGACCCCAACGATGAGAGTGGCTTTGTGGCAAAACAAAAATTCAAGCAAGCAGTAGCTACACTGGAAAAAGAATACACTACAGCTTTTCGCTCCGGCAAGACAGATGAAGCCATCGCCATGGTTGACAAATTCATTGTAGATTTCCAAGTCGCAGGAGAGGAAAAGCAATCAATGCTCAGCATGAAAATGAACCCACTACTCGCAAGCCAACAATTCGACCAAGCGGCCACAGTGCTTGATGAAATTATTGCTGTCAATGCAGACAGCGAGATGGGAAAGCTCGCCAACGATTTTAAACCGAGACTTAAAAAAATGAAGGAGAGTGCTGCCAAACCTAAGGTCAACCCGCCGCACGGCCAACCGGGACACATCCATAATGAATAGGCGACCTACCCTACGATAGATAGCACCATCGTTTAATCGAAGCATTCAATATACGTGTCGGCATGTCCTGTGCCGGCGCGTTTTTTATTGCCCGTTTGTTTGCCCCCAAATTTCAGCAAGCTGAGAAATAACCTCAGCAAATCTGGGCGATGTTCCTAGTGCAGCAGTAAGCCTGATCTGGCAGCCCTCGACATCATGAGTTTGAGCGTGAATCGGCTGATCAAGAGGCAAGCCAAGTTCTTCAGGAATATCCCACCCACCATGCTGGCCATCGTTAAGAAGATAGGGAATAACAACAATGTGGCGCTTTGTAGCCACCTCTTTCCAAGAACCGACCAGCGGTGCTTCCTCAAGCCACAAATCAGCTACTTGGGCATAATTCGCACGATTACGTAACTGTTCCAAATGCCCCAACAAGCTCTGCTTTGAGCATGGATTTTTACCAGATCCATGCCCTATTACCAACAAACTGGTTTGATCTGCTTGCCAATCACCCAAGACCTCTTGCGCTGCTGCTTCGATGAGGTCTACCATCATCGGGTGGGTACCCACTGGCGGAGCAGACGCAATGTGAGGCAGGGAGAGCTTTGCGCCTAACTTCGATGGTATCACCTGACGGGTAAAATAACCCTCCGCAAGAAAATCGGGCACAATGACAACCCGCTCGTCTTTAACATCATCAAGTGCATGTTCAACAAAAGGCTCTTCTTTGAGAAATGCGCAATGCACCTGCGAAAACTGACCACTGTCAGACAGTATTTTGGCATGCTCTCTGACAGATCGTGACGAATCGGGGTGCTTTGATGATCCGTGTCCTAATAAAATGAGTTTTACCACAGTGATTTAAATCTATTCTCTCAATAGCGATGAGGTCGGGATCAAATTTGGAAATCCGGAGTATCCGAGTCCAAATGCAAGCCACACTCATATTTGTCACCATCAAATCGTGAAGATTCGGCTGAGCCACCGTCAACAACTGGAGAAGTTGAATGCCAGTCCCCCATTGTCTGATAGCCCTGCGCCTCAAGAGGATGCTTGGGCAGATTATTATCATAGAAATACGCTGATACCTGCGCATCAGCCCAGTCCAGAATAGGGTAAACTTTCGTTGTGCTTTTTTGTTGCTCAGCAAAATGACGATCAGCTCGGCTACTAGAATGCGACCTCCTTAAGCCACTTATCCAAATATCGGCATCAAATTCTTTCAAAGCTCGATTCATAGGCTCAATCTTATTGATCAATCCGTATCTTGCTCCGCCTTCTTTGCCCTGCTCCCATAGCTTGCCATACAGCGCTTCCTGACGACCTGCAGAGATTTTTGGTTGATAAACATTAACATCAATCCCGAAATTTTCGATCAACTGCTCAGCATATTGATAGGTTTCAGCGAATAAATATCCTGTATCTATCCAAACCACAGGAATTTGCGGTGCATGTTTCCGCACAAGATCAAGCATCACCGCAGCCTGCAGCCCAAAACTACTGCTGAGAATGAGCCGAGAGCTATACTGTTCGTAGAGCCAAACCATTCGCTCAGGCGCAGACATCTCGGCGAAGGCAGCATTTACCTTCTCCACATCTGTCACTGTTTGAATTCCTTCAGCCATCTCAATCATTGTTACTGAACCTGCTCCACATCAGCGTGAAAATTATTACCCGCTGTCGTTTCTTTGACATAGCCGGCACGGATCACAAAATCACCAAACCGCTCACCCTCATCACGCTCCTTTGCGTATGCATGGATAATAGGAGTGAGTAATTCTTTGATGTCACCGGCCAGCACTGACTGACGATAGAGTTTGTTGAGCCTCTGACCGTGGAAGCCACCACCGAGGTAAACATTATATTTGCCAGGTGCTCTGCCGACAAAACCAATTTCAGCAAGAAACGGCCGACCGCAGCCATTAGGACATCCGGTCATGCGTATCGTAATCGCATCGTGCTTCAGTCCAGCCTCCTCGACAACTTCCTCGAGCTCGGTGATCAGATCAGGCAGATAACGCTCAGCCTCGGCAAGTGCCAAACCGCATGTAGGCAACGCTACACAAGCAATCGAATTGAGCCTAAGTGCAGAGCGCTCATGGCTATTAAGAATCTTATATTCCTTCAGAATCGC
>CBFHPA010000001.1:0-101957 GCA_965657565.1 Oceaniferula sp. | reverse complement strand
GGATAATATGTCTGTTTTTCATGATGGTTTGAAGAGGTGTAAAGAGGGTGATTGTTGAGATGAAGGATTACGGCGGAATGGCCGGAGATTATGCATTTTTTATCAGCGCCCATGGTTGAAGGAAAGGTCGAATGCATTTTTTCATCTGGTGTTTCATCGCGAGTTCGACCAAGCTTGCTAGGTTTTAATTTACCAGCTGACTCATGAACAAGGATGACATTCGCAAAGGCCTCAGAAATATAAGAACAAGATCTGCCATCATTACTGCCGTGGAACAAGAGGGGCCTTGCATGAACGAAACCATCATACCTCTCCTCAATGACAGAAACGAGGGGGTTCGATGGTCAGCGATCAAGATTCTCTCTGAAATCGGCGACTCCAGAGCAATAGCCCCTCTGATTTCACTCCTCGAGAAGAACAAAAACGCAACGACTGCGGCCATGACCTTGAGGGCTATCACTGGTAAGGATTTTGGTGATGATCCTAACGAGTGGCGCGACTGGGCAGCCAAAGACGACAGCGTACGGAATGCAGGAGGACTTGATCTCTCTGATGCAGATCTTATCAGTGCGGCCGTTGAAGGTCTTCCTGTAATGGTCTCAGGATCAGGCGAGGCATACACGATCACCGTAACCCTGCCCGATCAACGTCATCAACAGGTCTGGATCAACCTCTCTGCAAAAACGCCAGAGGGTAAACCCATCGTGCAGCTCAGCACGCCTTGCGGGGACGCAGACAAGACTCAGTATGAGAATGTACTGAAAATGAACATGGCTATACCATTTGGCTGTCTTGCACTGGCAGAGATGGAAGGAAAGCTCGTTTTCGCCATGACGGACTCTTACATTCGTAAAACTGCCCACCCTCAGGATATAGCCGAATCGATCATGTCATTGGCAAAAAATGGTGACTCCATGGAGAAATCGCTCTCTCAAGCAGATAAGTATTGAGAAGTTCGCTTGAAAGCGTCGGAAATTGAGCAGTTTCATTTTCTTTGCCAGTTTGCTCACAAAGAGTGTGCTGCCTATGTGTGATACCCTGCCGTAGGTCATACTCTTAGGCGAGAACACCACACGCGGGCCTCCTTCACGTCAAACTCGAATTCCCAACTTAAACTGCCACGAAGCGGCTACCTAAACTTGAATTAAAATCAAGAACTACAAACTAACCCTAAATATTGAGGATATAAAAAACATGGCGTTCATTTCATAAACCCATTAATCTAAGCAAGTTATTAGTATGACGATCTCAATCATGACCATCTCAATCAAGGCACTCAAAAAGCAAATTGCTAGCAAGACAATGAAGAAGTTTATGTTGTGTCTATTGGGAATCGGGGCGTTGATCGGAAACGCACCCGCTGTGGAGCCTAAGGCCGTATGGATGGAAGGAGCGGTGGGAGTAGGTTGGCGCTTTGGAACCGGCCAGAGCGAAATCGAAGCATGGAATGTCACCACTTTGGTTAATCAAGTGAAGACCATTCCCGGTGTAAGGTACGTTCTGTTTAATTTGTCTGAGGCGGCTCATGGCGATAAATATATTGCTCCTCACTCCGTTTTAACCACGCTGAATCCCGGATCAACGCCGGCCACACGTGATCTCTTCATGGAAGCAGCAACCGCCTTCCAGAATGAGGGTTACAAAGTGATTGCCTATGTCGCCACCCAGGGGCCCCCTATGCTGAAGCATGGAGTGCAGTACGCTTGGGATAGAGTCGAAATCGAGCCGGGAGTCTATACCTCGCAGTCGATGGCTAACTGGGAAGCCTATGTGCAAAGTGTTTATGGTGATACGACGCGTGATACCTACAAGCGGGCTTTTGCCGAAATCATTGTTGATGAATATGCCGCGCGCTACGGCACCTTGATCGACGGTTGGTGGTTCGATAACGGGGCTGACTCTATGAATGCTCCATTGTTACATGATATTGTGACTGCATATAATGCAGATGTCGCGATCACCTTTAACGGAGTCAATGTGGACACAGATTACACCAATGGTCATCCTACGGTGCTGGCCCAAGCTTTACCCAGCGATGATGTCAACGAGACAAAGATGTTATTGCCGATCGAGGCAACCACTGATGGCTATATTGTTCAAGCCGATGGCCATAAAGCTCTTGGTCATATGTTTATGCCCGCGCAAGACCGGTGGAATTCCGGGGCGATTGTTTGGACTGTGGACAAAGCCGCAGACTGGGTCGAGCGCTGCACTCAGGCGGGTGGCGCATGGACATGGAATGTAGATATCACTCCTTCAGCATCAAATCTCAGGGCGGACACCGTGACTCTTATGCAGAATGTTCAGGCACAAATCGCCGCGAACGCAGCAAACAGCGACCCGGTTTTTGCGGCGGATACTTTCGATGGCGGAGAGGTCGATTCCTTCGTTGCTTATTCCGCTACTGTCGCGGGATTGGCCACGGATGCGGAGGGGGATCCGCTACGCTTCCACAAAATCGGCGGTCCGGATTGGCTCACCGTATCCACTGACGGTACGCTTTTGGGTACTGCGTCCACTGGGGATTCCGGGATGAACCGTTTTAAAATCCTTGTAAGTGACGGCAAGGGCAACGTCGATATTGCAGATTTGGAAATCACCGTAAATTATGCCTTCAGCACGAGTGGGGTCAAAAACACATCACGTTTTAGGCCTGAAGATATTGATTCCGGCAACTGGGTAACGCGCGACGCTGCCTGGTCCACAGCAAGCAATACACTCTCGAACCCAGGGCTCGTTACGGATGATGATAAAGGTGCGCATCAGCTTAATTCCTTAGACATCTCAGATACAAGCCTGACGGAGATTACGGTTTCGTTCGACTATTCGGTAGGGGTGGGATCCACGCTGTATTTCTATTCATCCCTGTTTACAGGGGAGCTTACGAACGATTTTTTGTTGGCTAGACTCACGAAGACGGGCGGCACATGGTATGCTAACGACTTTAATGCTGACGTTACTTCATTCGGCGGTTTTTCCGGCCCAGAGTATAACCTCAAGGATGGAAGCACCCCTTCAGGCGCCACAGATAGCGCGCTCGCCTCATTTGTAGGTGGAACTTCCGGGACCTTTAGCCAAACTTTCGATGTTTCAGGATTTGGCGGCGGTGGCTTTAGCATGGCAGATGTCAGTCATGTGTTGGCCGTTTTCACAGCGGACACGGCTGCGGCAGGTGATGGTGCAATGTCGATCGACAATTTCAGGATAACCATCGACTTGAATGGTCCGGAAGTATTTACCTTGGCCTACACCGCGGGCCCGAATGGCTCGATCAACGGTGACAGTCCGCAATTGGTTGAAAACGCTGCGGATGGCTCCGCGGTTACCGCAGTAGCAGATCCCGGCTATCATTTCGTCAACTGGTCTGATGGCCTGACGGTCAACCCACGTATGGACAGCAGCGTGACTGCTGACATCAACGTCACCGCCAACTTTGAAATCGATACGTTCACGCTGAGCTACACCGCTGGCCCGAATGGATCGATCAGTGGTTTCAGCTCGCAGGTAGTCGAACACGGTGCCGATGGTGCAGCAGTCACGGCCTTGGCCGATTCAGGCTATCATTTCGTCAACTGGTCCGATGGTAGCACAGACAATCCGAGAACCGATACCGGCGTCATGGGCAACGTTGCGGTCACTGCCAATTTCGAAGTTGATCCACCACTGAGCGATCTGGCAGGTGCTGAGATCACCTTGCTCGGCACCATCTCTGCGGGCGCGATCACCGATACTCATGCCAGCGATAATACTTACCAGATACTTACCGAGACAGAAAGCGGAGGTAAGCGTAACCGACGTCGCTCACAGCTGGAACACAAATGGATTTTCGACGTCACGGGTGGTGAGCTGGTCACCTTTTTTGTGGAAGCCCACCATACTGCCAACGCAGAGGGTGATGATTTTCTTTTCTCTTATTCCACTGATGACATTAACTACACGGACATGCTCACCGTGACGAAAACAGCGGATGATGACTCGAGCAACTTTTACCTATTACCAGGAGATCTGAGCGGCACAGTTTACGTCCGAGTGATAGACACCGATCGCACCCAAGGCAACAGAGCTCTGGATAGTCTCTACGTCGACAGCCTCTTTATTGTGTCTGAAAATGCTACTCAAGCCCCTACTGGAGCCACCGAACCCAACCCTGCTGATGGAGCAGTCAATGTATCTGCAAACACTGTGCTTAGCTGGACACCGAGTCTATTGGCAGCCTCGCACAATGTTTACTTTGGCGTGAACCCCGAGCCTGGTGCTGCCGAGTTTCAGCTTAACCAGTCCGCAGACAGTTTTGAACCCGGCTCTCTGGAATATGATACCACCTATTACTGGGCGATCGATGAGGTTAATGG
Organism: Oceaniferula sp.; assembly: GCA_965657565.1. Lineage (GTDB taxonomy): Bacteria > Verrucomicrobiota > Verrucomicrobiia > Verrucomicrobiales > Akkermansiaceae > Oceaniferula. The sequence continues at coordinate 97,605 of CBFHPA010000001.1, read as the reverse complement.
TGCGGGAATCGCGCCCGGCCCAGTCTGGTCATTTACCACTGGCGGGGCTATACCTGAAATGCACGTCTCCTCCATAGAACCCGGCGTTCAACGCACCGGCAAGAGTTATCGCGGTGTGGTCACAGTAACCATCATTGACGGCACGTCCGGCCAACCCGTGGTGGGGGCCACGGTCCAGGGTGATTTCAGTGGGGTGTTCAACCAATCCCTGAGTGCCGTCACCGATAGCTCTGGCCAGGCTGTTCTGAGCTCCTCCTCCAAGGAGCGTTTGCCGTTCAGCTACACCTTCACCGTCACAGGGGTCAGCGCAACAGGTTATCTCTATCAAGCTGCAAACAACATCGAAACATCGGATAGCGGTGATTTCTAAGTTTTTTGCAAGTCCGGGTTGCGCAGAGCGATGAGCCTGTGTTTCACAATGGTTTGGAAAACGTGTGTTAAGAGTGATTCACCAGTAGATCATTACCGGGCAATGGTGCGGCATTATCACTTTTTCCCATCGCCGATAATCCAGCCCCAGCCCTCGGGCGGTTTGGCCCAGTGGTTGTCATAGGGGGGGATACTATCCAGTGAGGGCAGGCCGGCAACAAAGTCCGCGTGCATTTGTTTCATGCGGGCGGCGACTTGCGGGTGTTGGGCGATCAAGTCGTTTTCTTCGCGAGGGTCTTTGATCAAGTCATAGAGGTGCCACTGCTTGGTATCCTGATCCAAAACGAGCCGCCAGTTTTGCCAGCGCACGGCGGAGAGGTGGCGGCGCGCTGCGTCTTTGGGGTCCGCATTATACCAGCAGAGGTGCTCGTGGACGTCGCCTTGTTTTTTGCCGGTGAGGTAGGGCAGCAGATTCTTGCCGTCGCATTGCTGCGGAGCCTGTTTGCCGGCAAGGGCAGCGGCAGTGGCGTAATAATCCAGAGTACAGGTGATACCCGTAAAGCTTTGTCCCGCGGGGATGGTGCCCGGCCACCAGGCAATCCCCGGGGTGTGCACCCAGCCTTCTTGTTGGGTGCCTTTGCCCTTGCCACCTCGGTAGGGGGCGGATGAGCCCCTCTGGTGAGCACCGTTGTCTCCAGTGAAGAGGATCAGTGTGTTTTGTTCCAGCTGGTGTTTTTTGAGAACGGCTAACAGCTTGCCGACCTGGTCGTCCACGGCAGCCACTGCACCTCCGTAGGCTTTATCGCCTTTTTTGATGCGCGAGGTGTATATTTTCGGGGTGTTGTCGAGTGGCCCGTGAATGGCAAAGGGGGAGAAGTAGAGAAAGAAGGGCTTGTCCTTGTTGCGCTCGATGAACTCGACCATGTAGTCGCCATCGAGCTCGGTGCGGTAGGCTTTTTTACCGTTTTTAGTCTTAATATCGTAGGCTTTGCCCGGGGCCCATTTGGCCACTTCCATGAAGCCGCGCTGATGAGGGCCCTGGTCCAGACTGCCGAGATCCCACTTGCCGATCTGGCCAGTAACGTAGCCGGCATCGCGCATGAACTCGGCAATGGTGGGGTGATCCTCCGAAATGGGAAGACCACGAGCCATGCCGAACTTGCCGAACTTCTGGGCAAACATGCCGGTGACCAGACAGGAACGGCTCGGAGAGCATGGCGGGTTGGTCACATAGCTCATCTTGAGCTCGACTCCTTGGGCAGCGAGGGCGTCAATGTGCGGTGTCGGGATGTTTTGATTGCCGAGGAAACCCACGTCTCCCATGCCGAGGTCATCGATGAAGAGAATGATGACGTTGGGTTGTTTGGTGGCTGTCTTGGCATCATCAGCCCTCAGTTCGGCACTCAACGCACATAGAGCTACAATAGACAGCGTTGTATGTTGTATCCACCGCATGGCTCTGGGAAGGTGCACTTTTTATTCCGTCTTCTTCCTGACGATCTGTCTGGTCCGAGGCTGAGCCATTTCATTGCCCGTTTCCAACTGGCACTTGCAGGGCCTCGAGAACGAGCTTGGCAAGCAGTTGGTTGCCCGCCGGGTTCATGTGCACGGAGTCATTTGTTAGGATTCCCTTGTTGGCGTTTTTAGGGTTGTGCTCTTTGAGGTAGGTGATGAAACCCTTGCGAAAATCGAGCAGCTGGGAGCCGGTCTCCTTGGCGACTTTGCGGCTGATGTCAGAATACTCGTCGAGCTTTTGGTCATCGGGATTGGTGCCGTCGTGTTTTTCACCAATGACGGTGGGTGTGCAGAGAATAACCCGGGCGCCAACACCGTTGATTTTTTTGATCATGTCCCTCAGGCCACTCTCAAAAACTTCGGGGGTGGTGCCTTTTTTACCTCTGGCTACCACCCTGGGGTGGGTCCAGTGCCAGACGTCGTTGATACCGATGTAGATGAAAACAATCGTGGGTTTTTTCTGTAGCACATCCTTGTCGAGGCGCTTCTGGCAATCCGGTACTTTGTGGCCTCCGATACCCGCACCGATGAGCTCGATGTTGAGATCCGGATAGGTCTTGGCAATGGCCGCAGCACTCAGCGTGATGTAACCACCCGGGCGGGGTCCGGCGGCGGTGATCGAGTCCCCGAGGAAAACGATGCGGTCATTTTTCTTCAGGGCTGCTTGCTTGGCGTGAACGCAAGGGATCAGGGAGAGGATGGCAAGTGTGGTAATCAGTAGTGATTTCATGATGTTTTGGTTGGTTTGTTGTTAGGGAAGAACGGTTTTGACGAGATTGGGTGCATCGACAGGATCTTCGAGATCGTTGATGAGTTTTCGTAGCCCAGTAAGCAGCTCTTGCTTGGTTTGCGCGTACTCGGGGTTAGTATACTGGTTCTGCATTTCCTCCGGGTCTTTTTCCAGATCAAAAAGCTCCCACTGATACTTGCCCTTCATACCGGGGTAGTGGATGAGCTTGTGGGTGGAGGTGCGAATGCCGATCATTTCCGGCAGGTTGTTTTCCCCATGGGAATAGAAGTGATAGTAGGAGGCGTCGCGGACTTTCTTGGCCTTGCCTTCCAGAATGCCGCGCAGGGAATGGCCTTGCATGTCGCCGGGAATGGTTAGGCCGGCGTAATCGAGCAGGGTGGGGGCGAGGTCGACGTGGTTGACCATGCTGTCATTGGCAAGCCCTGTCTTGATGACCTCTGGAAAGCGAACCAGCAGTGGCTGGTGGAGGGGCTTTTCATACATCCATTGCTTGTTGTAGAATCCGTGTTCACCGAGGGAAAAGCCCTGGTCGGAGGTGTAGATGACGATGGTGTTGTTAGCGAGGCCGCTCTCGTCCAGATAGTCGAGTACGCGGCCGACGTTGTCATCCACGTTTTTGACAAGCCTGTAGTAACCCTTGATGTATATCTGATAGAGTTTGGCGAGTAATTCCTTGTCGGTGATGTCAGGGTTTTGCTCGCGGAACCCAGCGATGGTTTTTTTGAAGTTCGGTCTGCGCAGAATCAGGTTGGAGCGCATGGTCTTTTTAATCGCTTCCGGGGTGCGGCCTTTGTAGTCATCGTAGAGAGTGGCGGGTTCCGGAACGCTAACGTCCTCAAGGAAGTTCTCATACCCGGGAGGGGCCGGCACGTAGGGCTCGTGCGGTGGCTTGGGGTGGAGCAACAGGCAGAAGGGTTTGGTTTTGTCGCGCTTTTGATCCAACCACAGCAGGGCTTCGTCGGTGATGGCGTCGTTGTTGAAGCCCTCGAGCTTGCGCCCGCCTTTGTTGAAGGTTTTCTGATCTTTGGGCGACCAAGGGATCCACTCGTGCTGAGGTTCAAAGACGACGGGATTCATGGGCATGCCCTGCATCTTCATCACGCAGAAGTGATCAAAGCCGGTGGGTCGGGTAAGCAGGTGCCACTTGCCAAAGAGGGCGGTGTTGTAACCGGCGGCTTGCAGCAGCTTGGGGAAGGTTTGCTGGGAACCGTCGAAGGGCTGGTTGAGACGGGTGACTCCGTTTTTGTGTGAATACTTGCCGGTCAATACTGCCGCGCGTGCCGGAGTGCAGAAGGAGTTCGGTGTTAGGGCGTGGTTGAAGCGCATGCCTTCCTTGGCGATGCGGTCGAGTGAGGGTGTCTGGATGTGCTTGTTACCGTAGCAGCTCAGCGCGTGCTGGGCGTGGTCATCGGAGAGGATGAGCAGGATGTTTGGGGAAGGGCTTGCACTTCCTTCGGTCGTCCGCTGCTGCTCGGCAGGGGATGGCTTGCCCTGCGAGCTCTCGGCCGCTGGAGCAGAATGGAGAGTGGTGAATAGTGAAGTGAGAATGAAGAGGAGGAGGAAGTTTTTCATAGCTTACTTGAGTTGGCGTTGGTTGATGAAGCTTTGGAGTTGTTCTAAAAGCTGGTTTGATTTCTCCGGCTGTTCACCAGAGAGATCGTTTTGCTCGGCGAGGTCGTCGGTGAGCTTGTGGAGTTGGAATTGGCTGGCTTTGACTTTAGTGGAGTCGGAGCGTTTGAGGTTTCCTTTTGAGCTCAGTTTCCAGGGGCCTTGGCGGATGGAGTAGTTGCCGTTGATCATGGCAGGGCGGGTGTGTGTATTAGAGCTGCCCAGCAGGGCGGGTAGAAAGCTGTGGGAGTCCTTGGCAGAGGGGTAGGTGGTCATGCTAATGTCAAAGAGCTGGGCGAACGTAGCAAAAACGTCGGTGAAGTTGATGATGGTAGTGGTTTTGCTGCCGGGTGATATTTTGCCAGGCCACTTGGCGATGAAGGGGACGCGGTGCCCACCTTCGTAGATACTGGCTTTTGCACCGCGCAGGGGGCCGGCGCAATGGTGTTGCTCTGCGGCCATCAGGCGGGTGGCGTGCGGGCCGGGACCGTTGTCACTGCTGAAGATGAGCAGGGTGTTTTGATCAAGCCCGGTGTCCTTCAGGGCCTGATTGATCTGGCCGACAACATCGTCGAGCTGCATGACAAAATCTCCGTAGTCGCCGTGGCCGCTTTTGCCTTTGAATGCTTTGCTCGGAACCCAAGGGGAGTGGGGGATGGGGGAGGCGTAGTAGAGGAAGAAGGGCTGGTCGGATTTGGAGGCGGCATGGGCGTTGATCAGATCAACCGCTTTTTGGCAGAAGGTCGGGCTGGCCTCGTCGAGTTCAAAGTCGGCAGACTTGAGGCCTTTGATGGTGCTCGTTCCACCTCCTATTTTCATTTTCTCCCAAGAGGTTTTTTCCGAGGGTATTGCCAGGGCGCTGCGGTCCTTGAGATAAAAAAGCGGAAAGGCTCCGGGTGAGGAGTGGATGCCGAAGTAAGTGTCAAAGCCACGGTCCATGGGGCCGCCGGTGAAGGGTTTGTCAAAGTCGAAGACCTTTTTCTGCCCCCCCATCTTAAAGCCCAGGTGCCATTTGCCTATCATGTGGGTGGTGTATCCCCGGTCCTTGAGCAGGTGGGCGATGGTTTTTTCTTCTTCCGAGATGATGGGCTTGCCTTCGGATAGCAGGGTGTTGAGCACTCCGGTGCGTACGGGGTTGATGCCGGTCAGTAGGCCGTAGCGGGAAGGGGTGCAGGTGCTGGCAGCGGAGTGAGCGTCGGAGAAGCTGAGCCCTTCTTTAGCGAGCTGTTTGATGTGCGGGGTTTTGATTTTGGACTCAGGGTTGGTGATACTACAGTCCCCGTAGCCAAGATCATCGGCGAGAATGAGGATGATATTTGGCCTTGGGCTGACTGAGGAGCCGCTGGCATTTATCTGGGTGCTTAACGAGAAGAGTGCCGTGATTGCACCCAGGAAAATCTGGAATCTCATAGAAAAGGTAATGCGCATAGAATGAATCATTGGAGTTTTGAGCGTTGCCAGCCAAATATAATGCGATGATCCCAAAGCAAAAAAGAGTATTAACCTTTTTCGAGGGATTTGGATATCGTCATTTTGCACGATGCCCAGGGTGCAGAATTGTCTGGGATTTGTTCAGCAAGAGATGCCCTTTTAAGAACAGAAAAAAATCAAAAATGGAATACAGAGGAGCTCATGGGATTCTTTCTAAAAAATTTGCTTGTGAAATCTTTCACAATCACTAGAACCCGCGTGACGTCATGGCTAATTTTTTCCCTCGATGGACCAATTTGCTGCCGCTCAAGATTGCGGTTTGCTTGATTTTTGTTGTAGCAGGTCTCACTGCTGCGTTCTCGTATTACGCCACTCCGAAGGCGCAAAGAGTAGGTTATCAGCCTGATCAACCCATTGATTATGATCATGCTCTGCACGTTGATCAGCTTGGAATGGATTGTCGCTACTGCCACAGCTCAGTCGATAAGTCTGCCTCAGCAGGTGTGCCAACAGCCAACACTTGTTGGAACTGCCACCAGCATGTGCAAAAGGGCAGTCCCAAGCTTGCTCCTCTCCGTGCGGCCATGGGTGTAGATGAAGACCATGCTCCGATTGAAGGTGCAGTGAAGAAGCCCATCAAGTGGGTGCGTATCCATAAATCTCCTGACTACGTCTACTTTGACCACTCTGCCCACGTTAACAGGGGGGTATCCTGCAAATCATGTCATGGTGATATTCACAAGATGGAGAAAGTGCATCACGATAAGAGTCTTAGTATGGCATTCTGTCTCGATTGCCACCGCGCACCAGAAAATCACCTGCGACCTCTCGAAGAGGTATACAATTTGGACTACAACGCTGAAAAATATCTCCTCGAGAATGAAATTAAAAACGAAGATGGAGAGCGTGTAACCACTCAGAAGGAGTTCGGCGAGCTGCTGAAGAAAAACTGGAGCATTCACCCCAAGGAAAGCTGCGCCACCTGTCACCGTTAAAGGCTGCTAAACCGTCATTTCAACGCTAGAGCACTATTCAACAACTCTTTAGATATACCTATTTCCTAACAAGCACATGAGCAACCGGAAGAATAATCAACCAGATTCAGCTGCAAACGCCCCAACGAATGAGGGCAACAAGATCTGGCGAAGCCTCGGAGAACTCGAAAGCACTGATCGCTTTCAAGACGCATTGGATCGCGAATTCGTAGATGGCAGCGCGCAAATGGAAACTGAAGAGGAGCGTGAAGTTTCTCGCCGTTCCTTCATGAAGCTCATGGGTGCGTCATCAGCTCTCGCGGGCATGGGGCTAGCTGCATGCCGCCGCCCGGAAAGCCTTATCGTTCCATTCACCGAGTCTCCTGAATGGAGCGTCCCTGGCAAGCCGGTTCACTTTGCCAGCTCAATGCCGCGCGCCAATGGTGCCGTTCCTCTCGTGGTAACCACTCACGATGGACGCCCTACCAAGCTTGAGCCCAATAAGCTATTTGATAAGCATGGTGGAACAGATTCATTCACTCAGGCGTCTGTTCTGGATATGTACGATCCAGCCCGTTCTCGTGACTTTCTCAACAATGGAACTAAGTCTAGCCGTGCCGATTTTGAAAAAGCACTTGCTGAAATTGCAAGCCCAACTGCAAACATTGGTTTTGTCTTTGGCGATGATGTTTCTCCAACTCGCAACCGCTTGGTTCAGGAGCTGAAAGCAAAGTTTGCTGATGCTAGGTTCTTCCAATACGAGCCGCTTTCGGGTGAGGCTCGCAAGCAGGCAAATGCAGCTGTCTTTGGTGATGACGCTGATGTGGTAGTAGATTTCTCACGCGCCAAGGTAGTCCTCTCCCTCGATTCGGACTTTCTCGAGCTAGATCAACAGGGTTCGGTAAGTGGTTTCTACAAGAACCGCTTCATTGAAGGCGCAGGCTACAACAAGAAGGCTAACGCGAAGGCGATGAACCGCCTCTACATTGCTGAGGGAGGATTCAGCCTGACAGGTGGCATGGCTGATCACCGCTTGCGTATTGCGCCAAGTCAGGTGCCCGCTATCGCGGCTGAAATTGCCAATCAGCTTGGTGCATCAATTATCGTGAAGGGAGGCATTACTCTCTCAGAGACAGAGAAAAAATGGGCTGCGGAATGTGCCAAGGACCTCAAGGCAAACGCTGGTAAGTCAGTCGTTCTTGCCGGCACCCGCCAATCTCGTGAGCTGCAAGATCTCTGCATCAAGATCAACGCACTTTTAGGTAACTACGGCAAGACACTCAAGGCTGTTAACTCAGGTCGTGGTAATCTCGGTAACATGGAGTCTCTCATCTCTGCTCTCAACGCTGGCCAGCTTGATGCAGTGGTGCTGTTAACTCCCGGCAACCCTGTCTATGATGCTGATGGTTTTGCTGATGCGGCTAAAAAGGCGAAGGTAATCCATCTTGGCCTCAGAAATGATGCTACAGCTCACGCAGCTGATTGGCATGTCCCTGCCGCGCACTACTTGGAGAGTTGGTCTGATGCTCGCGCGAGTGACGGCACATTGGCTGTGGTTCAACCTCTTATTTTACCTCTCTATAATGGAGTTTCTGAAATTGATCTTTTGCTCGCATTGCTGGACGGCAAGTTGTTTGACTCATCGAAAGAGGGAGAGAAAACATCAGTTTCTTACGACGCGGTTCGCAAAACTTTTGCCACATTAGCCGATGGTTCTGATAAAAGTTGGCTCAAGTTTCTGCGTGATGGTTTCTGGAAAGAATCAACATTCACTGCGGCAACGATGCTCAATGCTGTGCCAAGCGGCACGATCACGCTACCATCTGCCCCCAGCACGAGCAGCTTAGAGGTTGTTTTTGCCACGGATGGATCCATCTACGATGGTCGCTACATCAATAATGCATGGCTTCAAGAGGCACCCGATCCCATTACTAAGGTTTGCTGGGATAACGTAGCGGTCGTCTCTCCCAAGACTGCGAAGGATTTGGGCATCTACGAAAAAATTCTCAAACTACAGCCTAAGGGCAAAGTTTATGGTATTGAGACTGAGAACGCAGGTGTTGGTCCCGACGGTGAAGGAAAAGACCATGCTAACCCGTTAGTTAAGGTGACTGTCAATGGTCGCGAGCTTGAGGTCGCCATCATGATCGGTTTTGGTCATGCAGATAATGTCATTTCCATCGCGCTTGGCTACGGTCAAGGTTTTGATGAGCACGATGAGCTCAAGCGTGGTCCCAAAAATGAGGCAAACGTGAGCCTCGTGAGCGTTAATCGTGGTTTCAATGCTTACGCACTGCGCACTAGCAAAACCCCTTATCTCGCCACTGGCGGTAAGGCGGAGAGCGCTAATAAGCGTTACTCCATCGCCATGACCCAAGAGCACCACGCGATGTATGGCCGTGCGCTTGCTCGTGAAATCTCCACCATGGAACACGACTACCATGGTAAGAAAAAGGACTTTGCCGCGCAGCTGAAGGGCGTCAAGACCCAAGGCATGGACTCTCATGCACCTGAAAACATCTCCCTCTACAAACAGAAGGGTAGTGAGACTTGGCATGAAAAAGCCCAGGCTGATAAGCACCTTTACGATGAGCGCCAGCAGTGGGCGATGACCATTGACCTCAATAATTGCATTGGCTGCAACGCGTGTCTGGTTGCTTGCCAAGCAGAAAACAATATTCCTGTAGTTGGTAAGGAGCAGGTTGCCATGGGTCGTGAAATGCACTGGATCCGTATGGATCGTTACTTCTCTGCCGCTAACGGTGATGAAGACAACCCAGAGATGATCCCACAGCCCGTAGCATGTATGCAGTGTGAGTCTGCTCCATGTGAGACTGTCTGCCCAGTGAACGCTACAGTCCACTCCGAAGACGGCCTCAACACGATGGCATACAACCGCTGTATCGGCACTCGTTATTGCGCAAACAACTGCCCATACAAGGCCCGCCGCTTCAACTTCTTTGACTACAACAAGCGCAATCCGCTTATCGAAAAGAACCTCTACAAAGGTCCTGGCGGTAAGAAAGCTGTTGGTGAATCTCCACACTTGCAGCGTAACCCGAACGTGACTGTCCGTATGCGTGGTGTGATGGAGAAGTGCACTTATTGCGTGCAGCGCATCCAGTCAGCCAAGGCGAAGGTGAAAGCCAGACTGAAGAAGAAGGCAACGATCGCTGGAGGATCATCTGTTGATGTGAAAATGGCAGATAGCGAGCTACGTCCAAAGTTGGATTCGGTTCGAGTAGCTTGCCAGGACGCATGCCCATCGAGCGCTATCACCTTTGGTAATTTGCAAGATGGAGATAAGGCCAAGGTTGTCCGCTCTCGCAATTCCGCACGTAACTACGAGCTGCTGCACTATATCGGCACTCTGCCGCGCACCACCTATCTTGCCCGCGTCAAGAACCCGAATCCAAACATGCCGGGCGCTAAGGGAATTGGCCGCGCTACCATCAACATGCACTAAGCAATAAGCTTTTTGTTTTCCAAACAATCACGAACTTCCAAATCATAATTTCCAATGTCGGATACTACGATCGAAAAAGACCCAAATAAGCCTGTGATCCCAGTCATGGAGCGTGAGAAGCTTATTCTCAACAACCGTTCCTACAACTGGATTACTGAGCGTATTTGTGGAATCCTAGAAAACAGGCAGCCAGCTATCTGGTGGATGCTTTTCATCCCCAGTGTCATCATCGCGATTGTCGGTGTCGGCGGTGGTTTGTTTTATCTTGTATCTACAGGTGTTGGCGTCTGGGGTAACAGCAACCGCACGATGTGGGGATGGCCGATTGTTAACTTCGTTTTCTGGATTGGTATTGGTCACGCAGGAACCCTGATTTCGGCGATTCTTTTCTTAACGCGACAAAACTGGCGAACATCGATTAACCGCGCCGCGGAGGCGATGACGATTTTTGCTGTGGTTTGTGCGGGTATTTATCCAATGTTCCACGTTGGTCGCCTTTGGATGGTCTGGTTCCTCGCACCTATTCCTAACGCAAACGCTATTTGGCAGAACTTTAAGTCACCTCTGCTCTGGGACGTTTTTGCGGTATCTACTTATTTCACGATTTCTCTTATCTTCTGGTATCTTGGTATGGTGCCAGATTTGGCCACTATCCGTGTTCGTGCTAAGCCCGGTATCCGTAAGTTGCTTTATGGGATCTTCTCGCTCGGATGGCGTGGTGGTAACCGCCAGTGGAGTCACTACGAGGTTGCTTATCTTCTTTTAGCGGCTCTCTCAACGCCTCTCGTTCTATCGGTGCACTCTGTGGTTAGTTTTGACTTCGCGACCTCTGTGGTGCCTGGTTGGCACACGACTATTTTCCCGCCTTATTTCGTTGCGGGTGCTGTGTTTGGTGGCTTTGCCATGGTCTTGACGATCATGATTCCAGCCCGATATATCTATGGTCTGCATGATCTCATCACCATGAAGCATATCGAGAACATGGCGAAGATCATCCTGCTAACTGGAACCATTGTTGGTTACGCTTATTTGATGGAGCTCTTTGTAGCGTTCTACTCAGGTGCTAAGTATGAAGGTGCAGCTTTCTTCTACCGTATCGCTGGCCCATATTGGTGGGCTTATCTTGCGATGATGTCTTGCAATGTGCTCTCACCACAACTTTTCTGGTTCCGCTATTGTCGTGAAAATCTCTGGATTGTGATGGGTGTCTGCATGGCGGTGAATGCTGGCATGTGGTTTGAGCGTTTCGTCATCATTGTTACCACTCTGCCACGTATGTGGCTGCCTGGTGACTGGAAATATTACAACCCAAGCTGGGTAGACATCATGACCTACGTCGGAACGATCGGCTTGTTCCTAACTTTATTCTTACTCTTCCTTAAGTTCCTACCCTGCATCAACATTGCTGAGGTTAAGTGGACTCTGCCCCAGAGCGATCCGCATCACGACGATAAAGAAGAGCTTGATGACCAAGGCGCTGAATCGAAAGCATCGTATCAGCACGAACTCCCTGAGACCACTTACTAAACCTCTCGTTTCATACTTTAAACTAAAAGCTTACACTGATGAATACCAAACGCGTATACGGCTACCTCGCCGAGTTCAAAAGTGCCTCCGCTCTCTACAAGGCGGCGGAAAAGGTGCGTGATGCAGGCCACAAAAAGTGGGATTGCTATTCACCTTATCCTATCCACGGGTTGGATAAGGCCATGGGCATGAAGAAGTCTATCCTGCCTTATTTGGTGTTCTGTGGCGGCACACTCGGCATCATTACAGCATTTGCGCTGGCTTACACAACTCAGGTTGTCATTTATCCAACGGTGGTGCAGGCCAAGCCAGCCAATATTTTCACAACGGCAGCATTCTTCCCAATTATGTTTGAGCTCACTATCCTGTTCTCGGGCTTCACCACACTTTTTGGTTTGCTCGCTCTCATGGGCTTACCGCGCCTCAATCACCCGCTTTTCGAAAGCCGCCAATTTGCGCGTTCAACAGACGATGGTTTCTTCATCGCTATCGAAGCGCGTGATCCACAATTCTCATCCGAGGATACCAAAACTCTTCTAGAAGATGCAGGTGGCTCGAATATTGAACTCGTTGAGGAGCCCGCACCTTAGAACGACTTTTTCATATTGCTCATACCTTTACCTAATTAATAACGGATAACTTATTTCTCATGCGCTATTTCTTTCTAGCATTTGCCCTGATCGTCTTATTGGTGATCAGCTTCTTTGGCTTCCGCGGCGACAAGTTCAGCGGCACTCCGCTCCGCTTGTTTCCTGACATGGATGACCAAGACAAAGTCAAAACCCAGAAGCCTAGTGAGTTTTTCGCAGATGGTCTCGGTTCTCGTAAGCCCGTTGCAGGCACTGTTCCTCGTGGTTTTGAGCAGGCAGGTGTAACGCAAGGATTTGGCCACGATTACAGCTTCGGCAATAGCATTAGCTATCTTGATACTGGTAAAATGGGTGATGCTTATGGCGACGGAATGCCATCTGAGATCGGCCTGAACGACAAGAATCGTGCTGGTTTCCTGCGTCACGGCAAAGAGCGCTACATCATTTCCTGCATGCCATGTCATGGTGAAGCTGGCGACGGAAAGGGCATTGTCGCTGTGATTGGCATCCCCGCGGTTCCTAGTTTGATGAATTTCCCGAAGCCAAATTATCCTGATGGTAAGATGTACGAGACGATCACCATGGGTAAAGGCCTCATGAGTGGCTATGGCTACAACATTCCTGTTAATGATCGATGGGCAATCATCGCTTATGTAAGAGCTCTGCAAGCTGCAAGCAAAACAGCCTCTAACTAAGGCATTCTAACTCCTTTTATAACATTTCATTTCCTAAGTAACAATGGGTCACTTCATCACATCCAAAGACATTCCGGCTGACGGAGAGCATCTCAAAAAGGGGGCATTGAGCAAGTGGATCAACATCTGCGGTTTCGTTGCTCTTCTCGGTCTTATCATTAGCGCATGGCTTTTATTCAGTGGTAATGAGGCAGCAAACACGGCATCGGACACGGTAGCCGGTCGTTATGCCTACTCATGGTTGTTTGCATTTGCTTTCTTTGTCAGTTTTTCTCTAGGCGGTGCCTTCTGGCTTTTGCTACACCATGTTTCCAATTCTGGTTGGGGAATCTCAGTTCGTCGCTTGATGGAAAATCTCGCCAGCGTGTTCCCTTGGATGGGCATTATCGCCATTCCGTTTTTGTTTCCCCAGGTTCAGCAGCACCTTTTCGAGTGGATGAATCGCCATCGTGAGGTCATGGGAAGTGTCACGAGCTATGCTAATGCCAAAGAGGCGTTGCATTACAGCTATGGTCAATTCGATCACATGCTTTACGCTAAGGCTTTTTACATGAATCTGCCGTTTTGGCTGGGTCGTATGATTGGTTATTTTGTGTTGTTGGGCGGAGCTATTTACATCCTCAAGAAAATATCCCTCTCCCAAGATACTGACCCTGAGCCAGGTATCGAGCGCCTAAAGAAATCTCGTAAGCTCTGTGCGGCTTTTCTTCCTATTTTCGCTCTGACCGCAACGTTCCTAGCATTTGATCTGCTTAAGGCTCTCGATTACAAATGGTTCTCCACTATGTATGGTGTCTATTTCTTTGCTGGTTGTGCTCTGAACGGTATGGCTCTACTCATATTGACATCGATACTGTTTCGCCGTGCGGGATATCTACAGACTGTGATGAGCCCCGAGCATCACCACATCATGGGTAAACTGACATTCGCGTTTGTGGTTTTCTGGGCATACGTTACATTCTCACAGTTTTTCCTGATTTGGTATGCCAACATTACTGAGGAGACCAGTTACTTCCTACTGCGCAACACGGGCAACTGGAATATTGCCAACATTGCGCTGGTGTTCGGACATTTCGCTCTCCCTTTCCTCTTCCTTATTCGTCAGGACGTTAAGAAAAATCCGGCCCTAATGATACCCATCACCATTTATTTGTTCATCTTGCACGCGCTAGATCACTACATCATCGTTGCCCCTGAGCGTGGTCCATCGCTCACAGTTGGCAGTGAAGCTGGTGCTTCTTTGTTCCCCTCTGGAAGTGTAGTATGGTTTGATATCCTCGCCTTTGTCACTGTGGGTGCATTTTTCCTTTTTGTATACCTCCGTATGTTCACCAAGAATAGCCTCTATCCTTGTCGTGATCCTCGCATCCTCGAATCAGCCAACCTCTTCAACTAAGCGGTTCAGCCACCTATCCAATTAAAGAATCATAGCTTTTAAGGACCATGTCTAATCAGTTTTCCAACCATCGTGATACTCCACTGCGCCGATTCTCCGCTTTCTGGTGGGGGCTCGCTTACTTCGGTATTTTTGGTCTCGTTTCTGCCTTGTTCTATTGGCAGTCCGGCTCACCCGTTGATGCGGTTGCACAAGTTCGTGCTGCAGACCGCTACGAAGTTCGAGCCAAGGTTGACGCAGATCAGGCAGCGTTGTTGCCGACGGCTGGAGCTACCGATAAGCTGACTGATGAGATCAAAGGTGGCCCCCAGGCTACCGATCAGTTTGTCCCTGGTTCTGTGTCGCACAAGCGCGCAATGGAGCAGCTTGCCTCTGGTGGTGACGAAGCATCCAATGAAGGCTTTAAGCTCTACACGGCCAAAGCATGTAACACCTGCCATGGTGCTGACACAAACAGACCAATTTCCCCAGCATATCCTAAGCTCGGAGGTCAGAATGCTGAGTATTTACTCGCCCAAATCAAAGATATCCACAACGGCGTGCGCACCAACGGAGGAAGTGCCGTGATGAAGGGAATGACAACGGCAATGAACCTAACCGAAGATGAGATGAAGAAGATCTCGGACTGGGTAGCATCGGCTGACAAGCCCGATGTCGAGCTCGTTGAAGGTGACGGCAAAAATCTCTACATGGCAAAAGCTTGTGCTACTTGTCATGGACCAGATGCAAATACACCGATCATGCCGATTTACCCGCGTCTTGCAGGGCAGAACTCACAGTATCTCTATGATCAGATGAAAGCCATCAAGGATGGCACACGTGCCAACGGCCAAAGTGCAGTGATGAAAGGCATCATGGCCAACGTCAGTGAAGAAGAGATGAAGATCCTTGCTGATTGGATCGCAGGTCAAAACTAAATTAATTTTCCCAGAAACATAACCATGTCCACTCAAAGCAACGCTCTCACAACTGAGGATATCGAACTGCGTTCAGAGATCGATCGATCACTGCGCCATCCTGTGATGTTTTTCTTCACTAGTGGAGCTGCCTGGCTGGCAGTCTCACTCGTTCTTGGTATCATTGCCTCGATCAAGACACACAACCCAGCTTTTCTGGGTGAAGGTTCGTTCATTCAATATGGTCGCGCTTTTCCCGCTCACATCAATGCCCTCGTTTATGGATGGGGAGCGCAAGCCGCATTTGGCGTGATGATCTGGCTAATGGCTCGTCTCTCGCGCCAGCCTAGCCGTAATGCAGGCACTTTGCTCGTAGCCGGTCACGTCTGGAATCTGGCGGTCATGCTGGGAACACTGGGTATTCTGTCTGGTCATGGCACGGGTAAGCACTGGATGGAGTTCCCGACGTTTGTCTGGCCTGTTCTCTTAGCGAGCTATGCTGCGATCGCAATCTGGGTTGTGATTTCTTTCCGCGTTCGTCGTGGTGATGATGCGGCGTATATATCTCAATGGTATATATTGGCTGCCTGTATTTGGTTCCCGTGGATCTTCTTAACGGCGAATCTGTATGTGAATGTATTCGACGTGCATCCACTCATGGCTGCCGCAATCAACGGCTGGTTCAGGCAAGCTATGGTATTACTATTCTTTGTGCCTATTGGAATTGCCAGCGCTTACTATATCACGGCCAAGATTACGGCGCGTGCAATCTACAACTACTCATATTCAGCAGGAGGTTTTTGGGCACTAGCTATCATAGCACCATGGGCAGGTTTCCATGCGGTCATGGGATCTCCCATTCCTCTGTTCCTGCAATACACCGGCGCCGCTGCTTCTATGCTTGCTGCCGTGCCTCTTATTTTTGCTGGCGTTAATGTTTTGAAGACCACTGTTGGTCATGCTGAAGCTCTTGCTCACAGCCCTTCATTACGTTTCACGGTAGCCGGGGTCTTTGGAATGATTGCACTTGCTGTGCTAGGCGTCATCCTTGCTCACCCTGATGCGATTCGTTACTCTCAGTTCAGTCTCGCTGGTTATGGCTACGATATTCTTGCCATTTATGGATTCTTCAGCATGTGCATGTTTGGCGCTATTTACTTTATCGTGCCACGTGTCACACGCCGAGAGTGGCTCTCGCGCCGCTTGATTCGCACGCACTTCTGGTTCTCAGTGTATGGTGTGTTGTTGATCCTCTTGTTCTGCACGCTTCTTGGGTCCTTCCAACAAGGTGCCGCCCAAGAAAACTTCAATCAGCCATGGAAGCAGGCGGTGAACAGTACATACCCCTATGCTGTTGGAACAACCTTCGCATGGGTAGCAATCTTGTGGGCGAATATCTTTTTCTTCATTCACCTAACTCTGATGTGGTTGCGCCTCGGCCGTCGTAGCTCACACCCAACTTTATTAAATCGTGATCATTCTGCTCTGGGCCCACATGGAGCAGAAGGGGACATTGATAAGCTGGAAGGTGCCCAAGCCTAACGCTGTAATTAATTCTAACTGACAACTTTAAACTAAGTCCATGACTCTGAAATCTTTTCTCATCGGAATGTTCGCTAGCTTCGGTTTGGCCTGGCTCTGTATGATTGCCATTCCCACGGCTAAAATGGCTTCGCTGCCACCTGTTAAAATGTCCGGCGAAGAAGACGCCGAATATTATCAGCGCAAGACAACTGGGAGGGTGCTCAACGGTGCTCAGATCTATGCAGCTAATGGTTGCTATACATGCCACTCACAGCTCATTCGCCCAACTTATCTGGGCAGCCAAATTTTCCGTAAGGATTTTGCCGGAGTATCGAATGCTGATATGGATACTAGGCGTGAGACACATTATGATGATTATCTAGGAGAGAAGTATGCTCAGCTGGGTCTTACTCGCATGGGGCCAGATCTAAGTAATTATGGTTACCGCGCCGAAGCTCATGCAAAGAAGACAGGCATGACTGCTGAACAGTGGACAATCGCCCACCTCTATGATCCTCGTAATGAGAAACTTCAGCTAGGTAAACAAGGTGAGGAAATCGATATGAGCTGGTCTAATTGCCCATCTCAACTTCAGATGTTCGAAGAAAAGGATCTTGTCGGACAAGGCGACAATTTAGCTATCAACCTCAACACCGAGGCAATGACTCAAGTTGTGCCACGCGAACAGGCACGCGTTTTGACCGATTATCTCCTCACCCTCAAGCGTGACTCGGTGCTCCCCGAGAGTATGAGTAATGCTCCGAAAAAGACCGATGCTGCTGCAAAGAAATAAGTTTCTACCCTAATTCTGTAATTTTCTCTCTATACCATGTCCGACCCATCTACTAGCAAACCGGATCTCGATGATGACACTAACGTAAGTGTTGATGCCGCTGCGGTTAAGCGCGAGAACCAAATGTTTACCCAAGGATCAGAGCCCATTTCTTTATGGGTCATTCTGGGAGGCGCGCTCATACTGCTCATTGCCGGTGGAGTGATTGCCGGCAGTCTTTTCGACTACAATAATTACGTTAAGCCTGATTATGTCCGGGCTTCAGCTCCAGGAGCTGTCAGTGCGGCATCATTGCCAAAGACAGCGATGGATGCTTACCTCAAGATTGGCAAGAAGGCCTACACAGCCTGTGCAGGTTGTCACCAGCCCGGAGGTGAGGGCAATGCCGCTTACCCTCCTCTCGCAAATTCCGAGTGGGTTACGGGCGCAAGTTTACGTCCTGCTTTAATTATCCTTAACGGATTGCACGAGGCAATCACCGTGGATGGCAAAGTTTACAATGCAAACATGCCGAGCATGGGTTCTGGCATGGATGCCAAGCAGCTTGCTGGAGTGCTGAACTACATTCGTAACAGCTTCGGCAATTCAAGTGATTCGCTCATCAGCTTAGAAATGGCTCAAAACGCTCTCGACGTATCGAAAGAGCGTAATGGAGGTCAAGTCACAGCAACCGAGCTCAACGCCAACTTCAACACGGATCTTGTCGGCACGCCACTTGATCCAGATACGCTGGTCGACCCGAAGACATTACTGCCGGTCGAATCCAACTAATGACACTCTCTGATTTGACAATCGTATCAAGTCGACTACCTATTTCACAACTATCATCCATCATACCAATCTGACCGAAAATCAGAAATTATATACCCGTCATGAGCGATAACCACGACAACCACGGAGATCACGACGATCACCACAACCCTGGATTTATCCAGAAATACATTTTCTCAACTGATCACAAGACGATCGGCCTTCAGTATGGACTAACGGCGATGCTATTTTTGCTGTTTGGATTCTATCTCATGATGGTGATGCGTTGGAGTATCGCTTACCCGAACGAGCCTCTGCCTGCATGGATGAGCTGGCTCTTTACTGAAGATTGGAAAGCACAATGGCTGACCGAAGGTAAGCTACCAGGCGAAACCTATAACATGTTTGGCGCCATGCATGGCACCATCATGGTCTTCCTGGGTATTGTGCCACTTGGTTTCGGAGCATTCGGTAACTATGTTACGCCATTGCAGATTGGAGCTCCAGATATGGCGTTTCCCAAGCTAAACATGGTAAGTTACTACCTCTATCTTATTGGTGGAATTATGATGTGTGGCAGTTTCTTCATGGAGTCGGGTGCCGCTAAATCAGGTTGGACGAACTATCCGCCGTTGTCCTTTTTCGCCGATGCTCAATATCCGCACCAGTTCTGGACTGGACAGACCCAGTGGTTGTTGGGTCTTGTGATGTTAATTTCGTCATCCCTACTTGGATCGGTAAACTTCATTACCACAATTATCAACCTGCGAGCCAAGGGCATGACTTGGATGCGCTTGCCATTCTTTGTTTGGGCGATGCTGGTCACCGGTTTCCTTCTTCTACTTTCTTTCCCGCCGCTTGAAGTTGCTGGTATCATGCAGGTTGTTGACCGCATGTTTGGCTCTAGCTTCTTCCAGCCATCTGGTCTCTATCATCAGCAGATTGGTCTTGCCGATGCCTCTGGTGGCGGTAGTCCGCTGCTCTATCAGCACTTGTTCTGGTTCTTAGGACACCCCGAGGTTTATGTTCTATTGCTTCCGGCGATTGCCTGTGTTGCTGAGATTATTCCAGTCAACACACGTCGCCCAATCTGGGGATACAAGTCGATGGTATACGGTGTACTAGTTCTTGGGTTTCTCTCCTTCATCGTCTGGGCGCACCACATGTACATGACTGGTATGGGGCCCGCTATTTCGACCTTCTTCCAGACGACTACCACATTGATTTCGAGTCCCTCGGTGATCTTGTTGACCTGTCTATTGATATCCCTGTGGGGTGGTTCGATTAAGTTCACCCCGCCAATGATGTGGGCCTGCGCATTTCTGCCGATGTTCGGCATCGGAGGTCTTACAGGTCTACCGCTTGCCTTTAACCTAGTAGATCTGCACCTGCATGATACTTACTATGTTATCGGCCACTTCCACTATGTTGTGGCACCTGGTATCTTGTTTGGCTTTTTTGCGGGGATTCACCACTGGTATCCAAAAATCACTGGACGCTATACAAGTCGCACGCTCAATCAGCTGCACTTCTGGCCTTCATTGATTCTGATGAACACTCTCTTCTTCCCGATGCTGATCCAAGGCATGGCTGGTTTCCACCGTCGTTGGTATAACGGAGGTGACGCATATCTTACCACTGACCCTGAGAGTGCAAACGTGTTCGGCAAAACTATTGCTGAATACATTGACCTCAACATCATGATGTCATGGTCTGCATGGTTGCTTTGTGTTGCGCAGATACCTTTCATTATTAATATCTTCATCTCTTTGAAAACTGGCAAGAAGGTCGAGAGCGATAACCCATGGAATGCTTGCTCCCTTGAGTGGGCCACACCAACGCCTCCGGGTCACGGTAACTTTACCGAAGAGCCTGTGGCTTATCGTGGGCCTTACGAATACGCTCGTCCTGAGGTTGATGAAGACTTCTATGCCCAGTGGAGAAAGCCCGTGGATAAAACCGAAGAAGGCTAAACCAATCACTTATCACCCAACACTCTAGCACATTTTCTCATGGAAATTCCTTTCGTAGTAGAACCCCGGAAAGACACCGGGCTGAATAACTCTAAAATCGGTATCTGGCTGTTCCTCGCATCCGAGGTTATGCTCTTTGGCGGCCTCTTTTCAGGATATATTTTCCTGCGTATTTACGCAGACTATCCATGGCCTGAACGAACTTTACCCGTTCTGCCGGGTCTAATTAACACTTTCATCCTGATTGGGTCGTCGGTGACGGTGGTCTTTGCATGGGTATCTCTCAAGCTGGGTCAGTGGCGCAAATTCCAAGTCTATATGGCGATCACCATTGTATGTGCCGCTTTGTTCATGGTGCTCAAGGGAATCGAATATAATGCCAAATTCGCCCACCAAGCCATCCGCCTAGATGATTACACTGTAATTGAGGGACATGCCCATCCACAGGGTGGCAGTCATGATTATCATGCACCCAAGAAGAACTTCAATATCAACGCTGAATCAGTTCAGATCAATCTGAGCCGTGTGGACGATGCTTACTATGAGGTCATGGGTAAACAATATACCGATGGCGGTATGGTCCTCGCTGACAAGCTGACTTTAAATGATGGTAATGTTTTCGAAAAGGGCACAGCGATTAGTAAGGAGCTTATTGATCAGGCTAAGAATGATTATTTAGCAGCGGTTGCAAATAATAGTGAAATTGACATCGAGCTAGGCCGAGAGGCATGGGCGACACTAAAGCCTAAATATGAGGGCAAGAGATACTATGAAGCCGTAGAGGGCAACAAGACACTTAACGAGGTCGTCTCTGCTTATACCAAAGAGCTCAAGAAGCAGCGTGAGGGCGATTATCACACATCTACTCCTGATCTTGTATTTGTTCCGGGTTCGGATTCGGCTACTGCCAGTATCACCGTCAATCCATACTGGGGTAAGCTCAGCAACCCTAAAGAGGGCGAAAAAGGCACTCTCAAGCTTAAGGACGAGACTCTTATCTTTGGTGTTACCGCTGATAGCTCCATCGCACTGGCCGTTGATGGTATTGACTTCCGACATACGGTAATGAAGGCAGAGGAGAAGGGTATCGATCCTGCGGTAGCGGTAGCCAACTCGTGGTTGCTTAAGGATCAGAATATCAAACAAATCTGGAAGAAGCACCAGCTCATCACAAGTAAGCTAAGCGAAGAGCTTAAGGAAAAAGACCGTGAACCTACTGAGAATGACATCTACCGTATCAACTGGCAGGAAATCGCTGGTCTATTGGACACCGATCTAGCTGATCTCGAGGCGATGGAATACGGCGATATTTTGGCACTTTACCCTGGTGACGTTGAGGGCTTTGCTGGTCCTGATCACAAGAAAATCCACTACCCAGAAGTAATCGTTCCACGTGAGCAGGTTCGTTTTGAGTCTGTATTCAGCCCTCGTTGGAACACATACTATGCGACCTACTTCACCATTACAGGTCTGCACGGCTTACACGTGATCGCCGGAGCCCTAGTTCTCGCTTATTATCTTTTCTTCGGGCGCAAGATGTTTGAGGAGAAGCCAGAATGGCTCGCTAACCGAGTAGAGGTCGGTGGTCTTTTCTGGCACTTCGTTGACCTTGTGTGGATCTTCCTTTTCCCAATCCTCTACCTCATGTAAGTGGATCAATTACTCTTAATCATTTAACATTCATTATTCAAAATGGCCGATTCACCCGAAGCGATCAAGAAACATATCAAGCTCTATACTATCATAGGTGCTGTTCTATTCATCTGCACACTTCTCACTGTGGCTGTCGCCAAATTCGAGTTTCTTGACTTTGGTGAGCGTGGGTTTGATAGTGTAGACGCCATCATTGGCTTACTCATTGCCACCTTTAAAGCAACGCTTGTCGCCCTTATTTTCATGCACCTTAACCATGAGAAACAAATGGTATACTGGCTGTTCGGCATGGGACTCTTTTTTGCTTTTTGCCTCATGGCGATATTCGCATTTGCTTTCTCCGACCCCATTGAATTCCAAGCCTTTTTCGGAAGGTAGCCTAACACTAACTAATTATCTGATGTCTCTCAAAGGATTCCACATTCTCTTCATTACGATCTCAACACTGCTTTGTATCTTTGTTGTGCTCTGGGCGTTTGTATTTGCATCCTATTCTGAGATGAGTCTCAAGGTTTTTGGCGGTGTCTGTGCTGTCATGGCTATTATCTTGCCAGTATATGGCATTCGTTTTTACCGTAAATCTCGCGAAATCTAATCAATAACACCTTTAATTTTATGACCTCGATATTTGATATAACAGCTTGTTCCGTTTGTATGGGAGCAGGCGAAGACCACATTGGCTCGGTTGCAGCTGGTTATGCGATGCTTGTCATGTTGCTCATCATCTTGCCGATGCTAGGCTCGATCATCTTTTTTGTTACACGTATGGCTAGACGTGAAACGGCAAATCTTGACCCGTCTTTGTGCGACTAATCACTCTCCAAGAAAACTTCACCATTCACTATCATTATGTCTATCCTTGATCTCTTAGGTAATCCTGGCAACAGCTCTCAGCACGGCGAGCAAGTCGACCAGATGAACGCCGTCATCCATTGGTTGATGTTGGTGCTCTTTGTTGGTTGGACGATCTTTTTCTTCGTCTGTTTGTTTAAGTTTTGGCACAAGCGTAACGCCAAAGCTTCCTATTCTGGTGTCAAAAACCATGTTTCTACGCACTTGGAAATTGGTGTGGTTATTGTTGAGGCAGTATTCCTGTTGGGGTTTGCTTTCCCTCTATGGGCCGAGCGGACGGACACCTTTGATCGTGTTGTGGCCAATGATCCGGATGCTCCGCGCGTGCGCGTTGTCGGACAGCAATACAGCTGGACTTATCACTACCCGGGTAACGACGGTATTTTCGGACGCACGGACAACTCTTTAATCTCCGGAGATAACTCTCTGGGTATTGATCCAGATGATCCTAATGGTGATGATGATTTCCTTTCGACGTCAATTCTCCGCCTGCCTGTTGACCGTAATAGCATTCTTCAGGTTTCCTCCAAAGATGTGATTCACAACTTTGCCATCGTGCCTATGCGTATTCAGCAGGATTGCATTCCTGGTAGTGAAATTCCGATGTGGTTTAGACCAGTGGAAAAAATCGAGACGTTTGTTGTCTGCGCTCAACTTTGTGGTGAGGCACACGCAAACATGAAAGGCAGTATGGAGGTGATTGATGCTAATGAATACTTCGAGTGGGCCAAATCACGAAGTGATGAAGAGCTCGCCAAAAAGAGAAGGTAGTATTTAATTATTCAGCACTTTAATGGCTCATTAATAAGCAGTTCCGTAAATTCGGAGCTGCTTTTTTTATTTTTAATTCTCAGGTTATGACATCATCCTTGCCACTGAATCAAAACATCTCTACTAAATGATTTGTTCCTTTAAATTTTGATATGAGTAAGAAAAAAGCAAAAACCAGTGCTAAGGCATCAGCGTCTAAGCAAGCAAGGCACGAGACGGCCGAAGACAGCTCATCTTCAAATCAAAGGAAGCCTGGTTCCGGTGAAGGCCAGCCTAGCAAAAGTAAGCCGACAATATTGGTTGTAACGCCAGAGATCACATATTTGCCGGAAGGCATGGGGAATATGGCACAACGCCTCAGTGCTAAGGCAGGCGGCATGGCGGATGTTTCTGCATCACTCGTGAGTGCACTCTATGACCAAGGGGCAGACGTTCACGTGGCCCTTCCCAACTATCGGCGGATGTTTAACGAGTGTGTTAAGAGTGTTCACGATAGGGAATACGAGCGCGTCAGAGAAAACCTTGGTGAAGATCGTATACACCTTGCCGAGGATCGGATTTTTTATCATCGGGACCAAGTCTATGCAGGGGAAAATCTTCTCATGGCTTTGGCATTCATGCGCGAGGTCATTAATCATATCATACCGCAGGTTAAGCCTGATCTCATTCATTGTAATGATTGGATGACTGGGCTTATCCCCGCGGTGGCTAAACGGCTGGGTATTCCTTGCCTTATTACGATTCATAATATCCATACTGAAAAAGTATCGATGGCCGAAGTTGAAGACCGTGGCATTGATGCCGCAGAATTCTGGAACTATTTGTATTTTGAAAACCCTCCATACTCATATGAGCAATCACGAGAGGGGAATGCGACTGATCTCTTAGCAAGTGGTATTTTTGCAGCAGACCATGTAAATTCGGTTAGCACTACCTTTCTTCATGAGGTGGTAGATGGGAAGCACAGCTTTGTTCCAGACGCTATTCGCAATGAGCTATCCAATAAGCTTCATGCGGGCTGTGCCACGGGGATTCTCAATGCTCCTGATGTATCATATGATCCCACAACAGATTCTGCCTTGGAGATGAACTATGATGATTCTAATGTCATGCAGGGGAAGGCGGCTAATAAGCGCAAGTTACAGGAGCGCTGTGGATTAAATATTGATCCTGATGCTCCTATCTTGTTTTGGCCGTCTCGTTTGGATCCGATGCAAAAAGGTTGCCAGCTGCTTGCCGATATTCTGTATCAAGCGATTGCGGATTATAGTGATATCGGTCTGCAGGTTGCTATCATCGCCAATGGTTCTTTCCAGCAGCATTTCCGTAGCATTGTAGATATGCACAACTTACACGGGCGTGTGGCGGTGTGTGATTTTGATGAAGGCTTTTCTCGTTTAGGTTATGCAGGCTCTGACTTTATGCTCATGCCTTCGCGCTTTGAGCCTTGTGGGTTGCCTCAGATGGTGAGCCCTAAGTATGGCACCTTATCTGTGGTGCATGATACGGGAGGTATCCATGACACCGTGGAGCACATGCACCATGATTGCAGCATGGGCAATGGTTTCAGGTTTCAGCACTATGGCTCGGAGGGATTGCGCTGGGGAATAGATGAAGCGCTCGGCTTTTATCGTCGCCCAGAAAGCCAGAGGGAGGTAACTCTCTCTCGTATTATGCGTGAGTCAGCTCAGCGCTTTAACCACGAAACAACAGCTTCGGCTTATATTAACACTTACGAGACAATGCTGGGCCAGAAGGTGGGCAGGTAAGGCTTTATAAGGTGCTAAAGGTGCAGTTGATGGTTCGGTGAACACCACCGAATACTCTCAACTTGTGCTGCAAAGATTTTTTCATGTCTATTAAAACTATTATTACTCACCCAGGAGGAGCTCACAAAGATGACTTTCTTGCCTGTAGCTTGATGGCGTCCGTGCATGGTGTGCCGATTGTTCGGCGTGAGCCCACAGAGCAAGAATTAGATGATGCCCATATCTGTATCATTGATGTCGGAGGAAGGCATGAGCCTGAAAAAAACAATTTTGATCATCATCAATTCCCACGTGATCATAAGCCGACATGTGCGTTGTCACTGATCCTGCAGAATCTCGGTATCTATGAAGATGCTCGGATGTTTTGTGATTGGTTAGAGCCTGCTGAGTGGTTCGACTGTCGTGGGCCTCAGAAGACGGCTGAGTGGCTCGGCATAGGGCGAGATGTTGTCGGCAAGCTAAACTCTCCTATTGATATGACGATGTTGCGTCGTTTTGCTCAGACCACTCCTGATCGTGAACTTCAAGCAGGGGATCATGTTTATGAATTGATGCGCTTTATCGGTGGGGATTTACTAGAATATCTGCACTCGGTAAGGAGCAAATTGGATAGCATTAGTATGCATGTTCAACGCTGGGAACTTGCCTCTGATGGAGAGAATTTTGATGCTCTGTTCTTACCGCGCACTGACTCGTTGCTCGATGATATATCAGGAAGTCTGGGGCGTTATATTATAGTCAATGAGCTGCATGAGGAAATATCAGCGATTGTTTATCCGGATAGCCGAGGCGAGGGTTTTGGCTTAGCTCGGTTCAACGATCACCCCAGAATTGACTTTACCCGAGTTGAATCGGCTGACGACGTTCACTTTGCCCACAATAGTGGCTTCCTATGTAAGACGAGTGCTACCGAGCAAGATCGCCTCAAGGAGATTCTTACTCATGCATGGCAGTAGGCCGTGCCATGGGAGAATAACGAGTCAATTCTTAAGATGATTCTTGGGGGGACTTGGTAATTCGTGTATGAAGGGTTTTATGAACACATCTATTTACCGTGTATTGCTCTGCCTTTTGATGGCATCACCTTTCGCTAGTGCTGCTGAGCGTGTCAATTTGGGTGATTTCCTATTGTCGAAGTCTCCCGCAACAGCACCGTCGACCAAAATGAGCTTTAGCATGCTTGGTGAGGTGGATTTTGATGAGGAAGTGGGAGGTCTTTCTTATGAGCGATTTGAGCTCGATATTCCCTTTAATGCGCCTCATTACCTCAATGATAATAATGCTTTTATGGTCGGTATGGACTATAAGGCCACTTGGCTTGATTCCGATACCATTATTGGTGATACTGATTTGCATGATTTCCGACTCAAGCTGCGGTGGATGTATCGTCAGCCGGGCAGCAAGTGGTCGTGGATGACCTTGATTCAACCAGGCTTGGCGACCGATGGTAACAGTATCGATATGGACGATTTCTCAGTGAACGGTCAGGTCGGTTTTCGTTATGCTTCGTCAGCTGACTTGGCTTGGATTGGTGGGGTGGTGTTCTTTCAAAACTCGATGGAAACACGCGTCTATCCGGGCATTGGCTTTCAGTGGAGACCAAGCGATGACACCCTAGTGAGACTTGCAGGCCCTAATTTTAAGGCTTCATGGCAGCCGAGTGACCAATGGATCCTATATGCTGTCGTAGCCTCAGCTGGTGGCACTTGGAATGTTGAAGAGGCAGGCACGGGTTTCGATGTGCGCTTACGTAGTTATTACGCAGCCGTAGGGGTCGAGCACCAGCTATCAGAGAAACTATGGCTCGGTCTATGGGGTGGCATGACCTTTGCCAATGAATTAGAGATCGATACGGCATCAGGCACGAGTGTGTTCGAGGACGATGCTGACTCAGGCTGGTTCATGAAACTAGGTCTTCGCAGAATTGTATGGTAAGCCTTGTCTAGTCGCTCTCTCTTTTTGAGATACAAAAAAGCCCAACCGATGCTGAAGTCGGTTGGGCTTTGTTTTGAAAGTTTGTTTTGAGTTGGTCTAGCTTGCTTCCGCAAGCTTCACGTTCACACGACGACCGTTCTTGTCGAAGTAGACGTTGCCATCAACACGTGCGTGGATGGTGTGGTCTTTGCCCATGTAAACGTTATTGCCCGGGTGCCACTTGGTGCCACGTTGGCGAATGATAATGTTTCCGGATACGACTGTCTCGCCGCCGAATTTCTTAACGCCAAGTCGTTTGCTGCGTGAGTCGCGACCGTTCTTGACGGAACCTTGTCCTTTCTTATGAGCCATTGTTCTGGGTAGTTTAGATGGTTAGTAGCTATGATTAGCTGATGCTGGTGATTTCCAGTTTGGTGAGGTGGCGACGGTAGCCTTTCGTTTTGTGGTAACCTTGACGGCGCTTGAATTTGAAAGCGATGCCTTTTTTACCACGAAACTGGTCTACAACCTTTGCGGTAACAGCAGCACCCTCAACAGTAGGCGTTCCTACGGTAGTGGCTTTGCCATCGTTCACGAGGAGAACCTCGTCAAATTTTGCTTCGGAACCAACTTCAGCGTCGATTTTCTCGACGTCGAGTTTGTCACCTTCTTGGACGCGGTATTGTTTACCACCTGTTTTGAAAACTGCGTAGGCCATGGGATTACTCCTTGGGGTTGCTTGGGTTGCTTAATGTCGCCGAGGCACACCTTGTGTATCGTGCGGGGCGGGAATTCACCACAATACGACGGCTCGAGCAAGTATATTTTTTTAAGAAAGTGAGCTATGTTGTTATTCGCTCTCTGAATGATTGCTATGGGGCGGTTAGCGCTTGCCCATTTTGTGATGGTTTGAGGCCCAAAAGGAAGGGCGCAGCAGTGCTAGCCCATGTGGCAGCATCCTCATAGCTACTTGCATGCTCTCCCCAGCAAGTTTGTAACATATCTGTATTAATGACCCCTGGATTAAGCGCTATCGTGGCAATTCCTGAGGGCAGCTCCTGGGCGAATGCTTGGTTTAAACCTTCGATTGCCCACTTACTGGCGCAGTAGGGGGCAACTTCGGGAGAAGTGGACCTGCCCCAGCCAGAGGATAAGTTGACGATCACGCCGTTGCCATGCTCGATCATCATTGGAGCCGTATGTCGTATCATATTGGCTACTCCGTTGATGTTGGTAGCGGTCAGGTGATCAAATTCATCTGCAGAGATTTCCCATAGTGGTGCAGGCACATTCACAACCGCTGCATTGTTGAGCAGTAGGTCTGGCGGTCCTGTTATTGACTTTGCGGCTTGGCAAAACGCAGCTACTTCGTCGTCATGAGCAACGTCGACCGTTGAGAAGAAGTGTGGTGTAGCGAATTCATGTTGAAGTTGCTCGATAAGCTTTCTACGCCTTCCGCAGCCAACTACAATATGTCCAGCAGCAGTAAATTCATCAATCAAAGCCCGCCCAAGTCCTGAGGTGGCTCCAGTGATCCAGATGACTTTAGAAGACATGGCCTCCTGTTAGCTTTTGCCGAATTCGGCAGCAATACTCTTTGCGGATGCCACGGTATTGCGATGGAGCTTGGCAGTGAGTGAAGGATGCCTGTTGTATCCACCTCCATAGAGGATCGCAAGTGGTATGCGGTTTCTGAGAAAAGCTCGTATGATGGTATCATCCCGACGCTTCATATCCGAGACATTGAGCATCATGGTCCCCAGCAAATCGTTTGAGTGATTATCTGCTCCAGCAACCCAGATGACTAGATCGGGATTAAAAACATCAAGAGCACTCGCAAGTGTGCTGAACAATTGCTTGAGATACATGCCGCCTTCAACGTAGCGCACTGTTTCAACATCCATCGATCCTTGTACCTTACTCGTTGTTGATGCGGTTTGCCCAACGTGTATTGAGTAGGTGAATACGCGAGGGTCGTCTTGTAGTAAGCTATTAGTACCATTTCCCTGATGCGCGTCAGTATCCACGATCATGATGCGTATGCCTGGTTGATATTCTTGAAGGTCACGAACAGCGATGGCGACATCATTGAAAACACAGAAGCCTTCGCCATGTTGTTTGAAGGCATGGTGAGTGCCGCCTGCCAGACACACGGCAACGCCCTCTGCGAGAGCTGCGTGGCAAGTTTGACGAGTTGCCTCTGCTTCAGTAGCACATCTTGCGAAGAGTTGTGGATTTGCTGGCAAGCCAAGAGCTAATTGCTCTTTCCGGTCAAGTTGACCATAATAGATTTTTGACAGGTATTGATCGTCGTGAACACGCTTGAGGACATGTAAATTGGTTTGTGAAACGTCGATGATCTCCTCTGGTCTAAGGATGCCATTTTGTAGAAGCATTTCCCGACTGGTGGAATACTTGTCGCCCGGGAATGGATGGGACGCTGGTAAGTCCAGCTTGAGGTCGAGGTCAGAAGAATAAAAGCAGCGCATTAGATTATTTCTAGCTGTCTCAATCTAGATCGAATGACGGTGGAGGAAAGGGTGAAATTGCTCTAATCTCATTTTATACTATCTGCCACCCAAGCTCCGGTAGCGTGATTTGCTCCATTTTAGACCATCCATGTATTCTAAGTTTTTCCCGTGCACGTCGATCAAGCTTTGCCACATGGTCGTCGCGTTCTTGTAGAAGGCAATGGCATCCGATTTTAAACCTTTATTTTGAGCTGTATAGCCAAGATCCCCATATAGGTAGGCAAGTGAGCGGCGAAGACCGACTTCCTTCTGCTGAACCCCTTTGCGGAGCAGTTTTTGCATTAATTCTGCAGCCTGTTTGCCCTGTGCTATTTCATTTTTGGTATCGCGGGCATCGCCATAAAGCCCCGCTCTTTGCCAATGAAAGATGGCAAGGCGGTATAAAGGTTCACGCGCATTAGGGTGGGCTTCAACAACCTTGCCTATAATGGCCATGGCTTGGTCGAGTAATTTGGCCGCATCCGTTCTTTTGCCCAAGTCACGTAATAAGACTGAGCGCAAGCCCATGGCTGTAGCTTTTTGCATGGAGACGCCATTGGGCTTAGTATCTTCGGCAGATAGTCCTGAAAGCAGGCCTTCAGCAAGCTTTAGCTTGGCGGTACCTTGGGTGTCGTTGCCAGCTTGCATTTCTGCCTCTGCAGACAAGATCTCAATCTTAGCAAGGTCGACTTTCGCCAGTGTAAGCTGAGGATTTTTTTTCAAGATTGAGCGGAGGTGATCAGCCGCTTTACCACGCAGCTTGGTGGCATCGTCGAATAGCTCCATACTCTCTGCTATGGTTGCAGTTTTCAGAGCATAGTGAGAGATTCTTGACTGAATAGCTATATGCTCTGGTAGTTCCTCATGGATGCCCTCAAGGTCCTCGATGGCTTGCTTAAAATGTGTGAGGGCTGTTTGAGGCTCAGTTCCTATCACGGAGTAGCCATCAATGATGTGCATAACAGCATTGATTCGGCGAATTTCATTCTCATCTCCACCAGAGATAGCATCAATATTCTTTCGTGCTTTGGGCAGAATACTAGCGGCTAGCTTGTTATCTTCATTGTCATAGGCTTGAAGTAGGCTGATTAGGCGTGCTCTTGCCAGGCGAGCCCTAAATTCATTTTTTTGTTCTACCAGTTGCGCTGCTTGAGCTTCGGCTTGGTCAATCCAAATGTCAGCTTCAGAAGTCTTATTGCGATGAATTTCCAGTTCGGCAAGTTGTATCAAAGCGGCAGTCCTAATCAGTGATGCTTCATTATCTCCTTCAAGAATTTTGAGCAGTGCACGAAGCTCGTCGGCGATGATTTCACTGGCAGTTTCGGCTGACGATAGCTCAGGAAAGTCTTTGTTGTTGGTGCGCATGAGCCACTCAACAAGATGGTCATTGGTGGCGCTCAAAGCGTTGAGTTGTTTGAGCAGACTTGCTTTCGAGGTGGCCGCTTGTTGTTGGATAGCCTGTCTGCTTGTCTCGGTATCTCGCTTTGCTTTGATTGCCAGAGATGCGTTAGCTTTAGCGCCTTTTGTCTCTTGCTCCAGCAAGGCTATTTTTTGGTTGTAATCTTTTAAGTCAGCACTGCGCTTATATTTCTGATGTGCCAAAAAACCGGACAGTAATACGCAGACAAACAAGCACGCTGCCGCTAAGACGAGCGAACCAAGCATGGCTAATTTGCTCATTCTGGCACGTTTCAGGAGCCCGGCTTTCTCATTCGCCGCTCTGGCATCAGCATCAATATCATCCCATGCTCTCAGGACTTCATTCATGTCGCTGTAGCGTTGCTCGGGGTCGAGTGATAGGCATTTGTGAATGATGCCGCGGCGTTTGCGCTCTAGATCATCGCTTGCTTCACCGCTCCAACCTTCTAGCTCTCTGTGCTCCAAGCGCTCAGCCATTTTGATGAGGTCAGCTTCAATGCCAGTCACATGCCCATCACCTGGCTTTGGTGCGACTTGGTGAAAGGTGGCCTCACAACGTGGGAACTTACCGGTTAGCAATCGAAAGGCAATGACGGCAAAGGCGTAATTATCCCAAGCATAACCTTTGCCCTCAAGATAACCATCAGGTTCACGAAGTTGCTCGGGGGGGGCGTAGAGTAAAGCATCAGTGAAAGGCAGCATGCTAACGCCTGGCATTTGCCCCATGGCGAAATCTGTCAGGCAAAGACTGTCGTCCTCATTGAAAAAAATATTACCGGGTTTTAGATTACCGTGAGCTATTTTGCGTTGATGCATTTCGCCCAAGGCACGAGCTAATTTCTCAACGACAGGCCATGCATCTGTTTCTGGGTAGCTATCCAAGCGATCCTGTAGTGATCTGATTGCGATGGTTAGCTTGTCTTCATCTACGTCGGCTAGCATCGGCATGATCATGCAGCTGCTGCCCTGCTTGGAGTCTTTCCAAACAATAGGAACTACCGATTTCGGATACGAGCCGCTTTGTAAGCGCCTCACCATGTTTTCGATTAGAGGTCGATTTATCGCAATGGCATTAAATACGCGGACGGCGTACCACTTTGTGTCTGGCAGGGTTTGTTCACCCCCCTCTATATCTCGGGCAATAAAAATAGAACCGCAAGCGCCTTCGCCTACAGGGCTTAGGACTTCCATTCCTTCTATTTCGGGTTGCACCATAGCTTGAGTTTGTAGCTCTATGACGGGTGATGACCAGCTTAAGTTTTTGTGTTTTTGATCTTCTTAGGGTTACGACTGCGATGCACTATGTTATCATAGTCTTAGTAAGATCTTGGCTTGATCAAAATGAGGTATAATCAAATAATAAAAGCCATAGATTTGTCATCGAAACAATATGCCTGCTAAAAAAAACAAAACAGATAAGCCTCTGGAGGGTAAGGCTCTGGTCAAAGAGGTTTGTCGGCGCATACGAGTTGCCCGCAGCTATTGGGATGCGCATAATAATAGGGCATGCAGAGGGGAGCGAACAAAGGCCCTAGCCCTGTACGAAACCTTGACGAAGGAGCAGCGTGAGCAAGTGCCTCAGGTGTTGCGGGTTTGGTTACGCTACCGTAGCGAAAAATACTTTGGGCAGACTGGCAAGTAAGGCTACTGCATTCTTAACGAAGATGCTGACATTACTGCGCCCATTGGAAGACACGGACGTAATCCACCAACAAGGTTTGTGGGAACGCTTTGTCAGGAAGTAGGCTTGAGTTTTGTTTTGTTGCCTGGAAGAACCTGCCNTCGACCGCNACGTTGATGATAAGGTGAAATGGTTGGTCGAAAGGGGCGCTTGGATTACCGGGTGCTTTTTCTGAGTGCCATTGTTCCTTGCTGATGGTTTGGTAGGTGACGCCGTCTACCGCCCAACTAATTTGGTTTTCGTTCCATTCCAGTGTGTAAGTATGATAATCTTGTGCTGCATTTTTTTCAGGAAACGAATATTCGCCGGCAAGGTAAGTATTACGTGGCCACGGGCCCCCAAAGTGAAGTGCTCCCGTGGTTTTGCCGACTTCGCTGCCACGCGACTCAATGATATCGATTTCGCCCGAAGATGCCCAGCCTCCGTAGGGTGAGCGCGTAGGTAATAACCAGACCGCAGGCCAGATTCCCTGGCCATCTGGCATTTTTGCCCTTATTTCAAAACGTCCGTATTTCCACTGCGCTCGATGTAGCGTCCTGATTCTTGCAGATGAATATGGCTGGGTCTTTCCATCTACTGTTGTGTGAGGATCGCGGTAGACGGAGATGTTGAGCTTTCCGTCCTTTGTGTGACAGTACTTGGTGTCAATACTGTAAAATTGACGTTCGTTGTTGCCACCTCCGTAGCCGTTTTCTTCACGCGCCCATTTGGAGGGGTCAAGTTGCTTGCCATTAAATTCGTCACGCCAGACCATGACCCATTGCTTCGTAAGTTTTCTTAGCCGGTAGTTCTTGCCGTTACTATCGGCGGCTGTTGTGAGATGCCTCACAATATCTTTACCAGTTCCGAGAATCGGGTCGCCCACAGCTTGCCAGCTGCTTGCCGCTGTTTGTTTATGCTCGAGTTGGTAATAAATACCCTTCTGAGTCTTGAGGGTGAGCAGGCTCGATGGCGTCACTTCCACGGTCGCATGTTCGTCGGTAGCAGGGGCAGCTTGAGCTTGTATGAGTCCCGAGGTTGAGGTGATGCTAAGGCTAAATATAAGAAAGTGAATGTGAGCGAACATACGTGTTAAAAATTATCGAAAAACTGGTGTTGAGGCTAGGGCAAAAAAAAAGAATTGGAGTAGATCAACCATCAGTAGTTTGCTAGTTTCTGTCTCTCATGACGGAGGAACTTATCAAGGCAGCCAAAACAGAATTTGATCTTACCGACCTATCTCATCAAAAGAGCGTTTTGCAACTTGCTGAGCGTTTCTTAGATTTGTTCAAGAAGGGTGACTTAGAGATGTTGAAAAATGAGCTGAGAGCCGATGGCGTGCCAATAGAGGCTCGGATGGCGGGTTTATTGGCGAGTTCGAAAAAATGGATGCTTGAAAACCGAGAGCCTAAAAAAGTAGCGGTCATTTTTGCCATGTGGGGAGAGCAGAACCGTCTTTTGCCCAAGAGTAGGGACAACCCCAATGGGGAAGATTCTTTAGTGGCAAAAATTGAGCAGCTTGATTGGGCTGCTAAAGGATCTAACATTGATTGGCATCTCTATGCAGTTGATGATGGCTGCCCTCACAGCAGTGGATCTATTGCCAAGCGCATTGCGTCTGAACATGCCCTCGGAGATAAAGTAAGTGTATTGTCTCTAAGCGATGCCTTGCCTGCCGATGATGGCCCCCTGGTCGGTCTTGCATCTGCTGATGATTCTCGCAAAGCAGGCGCCATTATCTTGGGGGCAATGAATGCGATCAATGATGGTGCCGATGTTGTGATCTACACCGATGCCGACAACTCCGTACACTTGGGCCAGATTGGCTTGCTATTGCAGCCATATGTCGATGCCTCCGCACCAGTCGTGCTTGGTAATCGAAAACACTCGGACTCTGTATTGGTTAAAGAGGCCGCTCGATGGGGAATTGGCATTAAAGTATTACGCCATATGCAGCGGATGATTGGTCATGCCGTTTTTTCGCAAGGTATTTTAGATACTCAAGCGGCATTCAAACTCTACGACAGTCAATTGCTTAAAGAAATCATTGCGTCTCCGACCGTTTATGATTTTTCGTTTGATACGGACTGGATATTAGCTGCCCTTAAACGAGGCGTTGAGATTGAGCAGGTTGCTTTTGCTTTCATAGATTCTGCCGCCGAATCAGCATCTATTACTCAAGGGCCGATGACCACATGGGAGACACTGTTGTTTGGTCTAGAAAAGCAGGTGCGAAAATATGGATTTGCTGAGGGCGATGCCGCAGCCATGGGTGATGTGCTTCGTGAAGAGATAAAAGATTATCGCGATCTGGAAAAGATTATCGATCATTTGCCACCTGAGTTGGAGCCTGCTGGCGAGGCGGATTTTGGTGATCCATCAATCATGAGCGCTGCTACTCTACGCCAATGGCTTCGTGCCCGTGTGGCGTCCTAAGTGCGGTTATCTCATTCAAGTGATAGGGATCAAAATACTCGCCAAGCAGCCCCCGCTGGCATGATTCTCAATGCTTGCTTCGCCGTCATGCAGCTTTGTGGCCTCAAGTACAAGCGGAAGTCCAAGGCCCGTGCCTTTGGCGTTACTATTTGGCCGTGGCAGAGAGTAGAAGTGCTCGAAGGCGCGTTGCTGAGCATAGTCGGGAATACCTGGGCCTTGATCCAGAATGGTCAGTTTGGCATGCTCGTCTGTCGCACTGAGTGAAAAAGTAACTTTTCCTTTTTCAGGGGAGAATCCGATGGCGTTCTCTAGCAAGTTGTTGATGGCAAGTTTGAGAATCAAGGCGTCACCAGTAAGGGCAATGCGGTCAGTTATGTTTGACTCAATAACGAGCTGTTTTTCGTCCAAGCGTAGTTGCGCGTCAGTAATAATTGCTTGGCACAGTTGAGATAAATCAAATTTGCGTTTGTTCTCTAGTTTAGCTTTACGTTCGAGTTCAGCAAGTTGAAGAAGATCGCTTACGAGGTGCTCGCTGCGTGTGGTCTCACGCTGGATGTTTTGAATGAATTGGATTCTTTTCTCGGCCGGCATATCCTCATGGAGTAGCTCTGCTGCGCCTTTGATGGCGGCTAGTGGACTTTTTAGTTCGTGTGTGAGGCTGGACACGTAATTCTCAACATAGCGCCGTCCTTCAAGAGCTTCACGCATGTCAAAAAGTGCCTTGCCCAGGGTGTTGACTTCTCGTCCTTTGCCAAGATTAGGGGTCTTAGGGCGTTCGCCCCGGGTGATGGCTTGCGCGTAGTTCGTCAGCCTGCCCACTGGTTTAAAGAGCCAAATGAAGACAGCACCGGTCAGCAGGATGACGCCAGCACCGATAAGGATGGTGGCAGAGAGAATATTCTCCTGACGCTGGGCGATAAAATGACGGACATCGGCTTGAGGTTTATAGACGGTCAGAACCGCGATGATATCTTTACCTGAATGCACTGGGGCGGCTACGTAAAGAATGGAGCTGCTGGGGTCGTTCGGGTCAACCCTTGTCGAGCGAGCTCCGTATTCACCTTTGAGGGTAAGTAATACGTCATTGAATTCTGAGAAATCTTTCCCCTCTCTATTTCCATTCTCTGAGTCGAAAATCACTTTGCCAGAGGCATTGGTAAGGTAGGCATTGAGGCCGATTTGTGTTTTGGTGTGACCGTAAATTTGTGCCTTAAGCTCGTGGCTTTGTAATTGAGCGAATGTGCTGCTTAAGCTTTGTTGGTTAAGTTCACCATCCTTGAGTTGACTCTCGATCATGCCCGCCATGAAGTGGGAGACATCAACCATTACCTCCTCTGTCGCCTGAAATGTCTGCGCTTCAACGTCCTCTAAGATGTAGACGATGAGTCGGTAGAAGCCCAAGCCGATGATGAGTGCTAGGCAGAGGAGGGTGACTCGGGTTAATCTCATGGATTAGATTATAATGGGATGAAGCTAGGGTTGCTGAGGGCTCATTCCGTGCCCAATGTGTAACCAAGTCCGCGCCGAGTCTCGATCGGGTCGACACCATCTGGATTACACTCGCGTATTTTAGCTCTGAGCGACTTGATGTGTGCATCAACGGTGCGATCCATAGCAGATCCAGGATCCTCCCAAGCCTTCATTAATAGTTGGTCGCGGGTGAAAATACGCCCAGGCTGGCTCATTAGTGCGGCGAGAAGTTTGTATTCATGAGCGGTCAAGTTCATGCGCTTACCTAAGCATGAGATGGTCATGGCGGCGGGATCATGCATGAGTATACCATGCTGCTGCCCTCGTTGAAGGTTTGCATGGCTTTTCTTGTGTCCTGCCGACGCCTGAGCACGACGAAGTATAGCGCGAATGCGGGCGACGACCTCACGAGGGCTGAAGGGCTTGGTGACATAGTCGTCACCACCAAGCTCAAGTCCGAGAATGCGATCGATCTCTGAGTCGCGAGCAGTGAGAAAAAGCACGGGGAGACCAGAGGACTTTCTAATCTGAGCACATAGGTCGAATCCGGAAATATCAGGAAGGCCGACATCAAGAATAGCCAGCTGATAATCACTAATGGAAAGTTTCAAAGCATCGCGGGCTTTAGTCACATGGGTAACCTCGAAATGTTCTGTTTCCAGTGCGTAAACGAGGGTGTCAGCGATGGCTGCTTCGTCTTCGACCAAAAGAATATGTGGCATGTTTGCATTTTAGTTTTTCAAATAGAAAATTCCAATCCTAAATAACTAGATAGATAGAGGAGATAACAAATAGATAAACCTCTGGACAGCAAGCGTAATGAGACCTAGCTTGCTCAGGAATTATCCATTTTATCTAATGATCAAAAAACAAACTATTACTTCTGTTCTTGGAGTTGTAAGTCTCGCTGGTGTTCTCGGCGTTGCCACAATCAACGCTCAAGAGGCCGCAGCTCCTGCTCCAATCTCCCCACCAGCACCCAAGCTGACCGATGCTGAGGTGAAAGACATCAGTTCTTACATTCTGGGTCTTCAGTCATCACAGCGTTTTGCTTCTTCGGGGCTGCTTACAAGTGACATTGACATGGGCGCTTTTGGAAAAGGCTTTACCGCAGGTTTAGAGGGATCTGAGCCAGCATACCCTGAAGCTAAGCTTCGCGCAGCAATGGAGGCACTTGGAAGCTCCGTGCAGGCCAGGCAAGCAAAGGTAGCAGAGGCAAACCTTGCTGCTGGAAATGCTTTTCTTGCCGAAAATGGCAAGCGTGAAGGTGTAATTACAACCGCTAGCGGCATGCAGTACGAAGTGCTCAAGAAGGGCGGAGAGAAGAAGTATGCTGCTCCCGATGGAGGTGCTCCCGACAACAATACTCGTTTTATGGTAAACTACCGTGGCACTCTCATTGATGGCACCGAGTTTGATAAATCTCCAGAAGGTCAGACATTCCCTATGACCCTGCAGGTGATCCCAGGATTTAAGGAGGCACTTACCAGCATGACTGTTGGATCAAAGTGGAAAATTTTCCTTCCCGCTAATTTGGCCTATGGTCCTCGCCCTGCTGGTCCCAAGATTGGTGCCAACAGCGCTCTTATCTTCGAGCTAGAGCTGGTGGACATTCAGAAAGCTCCAGCCCCTGCTCCTGGCGTGCCACAAATCCCAGGAAGCTAGATATAGCTGCTGACCAGCACGCATGACATTGCACTGCTGTGTTCTTCTTATACAATCAAAAGACTGCTGGCTTGTCCGGCGGTCTTTTTTTCTGGTAGTTAGCAAGCTGTAGTGATTCTCTACTAATGCATATCACGTGGGTGAAAACATGAGCAATGCCGCATAAATGATGACTGATTTAACTTATTACGGACATGCCTGCTTTAGTGTTGAGCTGGCAGGAAAAAAAATCTTATTTGACCCATTTGTCACACCTAATCCTATGGCCAGCAATATTGATTTGGCTACTATTGAGGCGGATTATGTATTGATATCGCATGGTCACGAAGATCACGTTGCTGACGCGGTTGATATACTTAAGCGCACGGGTGCTGTATTAATTTCTAATTACGAAGTGGTCAGCTGGTTTGCTGAGCAGGGCTGCACTAATGCTCACCCACTCAATCATGGTGGCGCTGTGGAGCTGCCATTTGGCAAGGTCAAATATGTCAATGCGGTGCACTCGTCTGTCTTGCCCGACGGTAGTTATGGCGGTAATCCTGGCGGCTTTGTTATAGAATCTGACCAGGCAAGTTTTTACTACTCAGGTGATACTGCATTGACTTACGACATGAAAATGTTGGGTGAGTTTCATCAACTTGATTGGGCGGTTCTTTGTGTGGGTGATAATTTCACTATGGGTTATGCTGATGCGGCGATATGCTCTGAGTGGGTTGGGGTAAAGCAAGTAGTCGGGGTGCACTTCGATACCTTCCCTTATATCGAAATCGACCATGAGGCAGCTAAGGCGTCTTTTGCAGCTAAGGGTCGCTCTTTGCACTTGCTTGACATAGGGGAGACCGTGTCTCTCTGATGATAGTGCTCACCGATTTAATGTTATAGCTGAATTATTTTTAACCATTATGTATCGCACAGGAATAGGATATGATGTTCACCAATTCGCAGAGGGTCGTCCTCTGATACTAGGAGGTGTGGAAATTGAGCATAGCCATGGGCTTGCCGGACACTCTGACGCAGACGTTCTCAGTCATGCAATTGCTGATGCTTTGTTAGGCTCGCTGGGTCTTCCGGATATTGGTCATTATTTCCCGCCTACAGATGATTCGATCGAGGGGATTTGCTCGCTTAAGATTTTGGAAAAATGTCGTGAGCTATGCGTTGAACATGGTGCGGTGATTCAAAATATTGATTCGTCTATGGTGGCGGAGGCTCCGAAAGTGCTTCCCCATGCAGAAGCAATGAAAGAGAATATTGCAGCAGCTCTTGGAGTGACTACGGGCCAAATTGGCATCAAAGCAACTACCAATGAGACTATGGGCTTTGTCGGCCGCAAAGAGGGTATAGCGGCTCTTGCTAGTGCTATGGTTTACCTGCCTGACTAACTGCAGCTGAGATGGCAAGAATACCTGATTTGCCCGCTAACGAGCGTCCCCGTGAACGCATGGCACGCCTTGGCGCCGCCGCGTTGAGTGACGCGGAGCTACTCGCGATTTTTTTACGCACCGGTGTGCAGGGTAGTAGTGCGATTGAAGTGGGGCAGCGCTTGCTCAAAAAATATGGAAGTCTGACCGAGTTGGGCTCGCTAAGCGTCAAAGAGCTCTCCGCTGAACATGGACTAGGTCCAGCCAAAGCAGCGCAGATGATAGCCGCGTTTGAATTAGGGGCACGCTCTGCAGGTGAGAAGATGAATCGAGTAGTAATGAACAGCGCCGAGGCAATCTATAAGGCGATGGCGCCAAGGTTAGCTCATGAGAGCCGAGAGCATGTTTTGATTATCTTATTAGATAGTAAGCTTCGTGCTATGCGTACGATAGAGCTCAGTAAAGGCAATGCCGACACGGCACTCTGCGAACCACGTGACGTCTTACATCATGTGCTCATTCATGGTGCTGCTTCTTTTGTGCTGGTGCACAATCATCCCTCAGGAGATCCCAGCCCTAGCCGGCAAGATGTTTTGCTGACAAAAAAAATCAGTGAAGCCTGTGAGCCGATGCGGCTTCGCTTTGTCGACCACCTCATTGTTGGGCGTGCCTCTGATCATCATGCTCGCCCTTATCACAGTTTTGCAGCAGCTGGTTTGCTTGCTTGATTTGGTTGTAGGTTGAGTATGCTAATATTTATTCATTGGAAAATTCAGGATCAACAAATACATTTGCCATATGCCTGAAATTCATCCAAGTGCCATTGTCAGTGAGCGTGCCAGTATCGCTGAGGACGTTACCATCGGGCCGTTCACCATTATCGACGCTGAAGTAGAAATCGGTGCGGGTTCGGTAATCGGGGCTCATGTTTGGATCACCGGTAATTCGAAATTGGGCCGTAACAATACTGTTGGTTACGGCAGCATCATCGGCGCTGACCCCCAGGATGTATCGTTTGCCGCCGATACCCATAGTGAGGTTGAAATAGGTGATGATAACAAGATTCGCGAATATGTTACGATTCACCGGAGCGCCTCAGATGGAGGCAGCACCAGAATAGGAGACTCTAACTTTTTAATGACGGGCGTTCACCTTGCCCATGATGTGCAAATGGGGAGTAACAATGCGCTTGCTAATAATGTGCTTATCGCTGGGCACGTGAAGCTAGCCGACCATGTCTTTCTTGGTGGTGGAAGTGCTTTTCACCAGTTTATACACATCGGGCAATACTCTATTGTTCAAGGTAATGCGGTTGTTAGTCGCGATGTACCGCCATACTGTATGGCACATGGGCGCAACGAACTCGCTGGCCTAAATGTCATAGGCTTAAGACGCGGGGGCTTCACGCCCAAGGAGAGGTCGGACATCAAGCGCGCCTATCAATTGTTATTTCGCGGTGGAGGCAATATGACGGAGTCACTCGCAGAGGCGGATAAGACAGAGTGGACAGATGTGGCAAAGCTTTTACTGCATTCTGCTAGGCATGCATCGCGCAAAGGCATCATGTCGCGATCAACTTCAACTGGGTGAGTGTAACGCTACTATCTGCGGTGTTGGCTTGTAAGATTACCAACTCTTTTTGTATTTCATAATACCTTCGCCGATACCTTCTGCAAGCGATTGGCGATACCATGCTTTCTTCATTCGAGAGCGTTCCTTGCTGTTACTGACAAAGCCACACTCAACAAGTACGGCGGTGTTTTTGGTGTTTCTTAGCACGTAGAACTTGGACTGTTTGGCACCGCGGTTGATGGTATTGAGTTTACTGCAAATGTTCTTTTGTATATGGGTTGCGAGTTTTTTGCCTTCGCGGCCATAATAAAAGGTTTCTAATCCATAGGGGTCACGCTTCCAGACATGATTATAGTGGATACTTACAAAAATCGAGTTGCGATAGCGATTACCAATGCTGACCCGGCCCGGCAGTGTTATGAACTGATCACTCCGCCGTGTCAGTTTAGTCCGAATACCGCGTTGCTTAAGGTAGTATTCCAAACGTAGTGCTGTGTCTAAGGCCAGATGCTTTTCATAGACGAGACCGTGATTCCCTCCCTTGTCATGTCCGCCATGACCAGCATCGATGATCACATAGCTGAAGTTCTTAGCAAATGCTTGAGGGCTGGATAAGCCAACGATGATGATGCTTAGGCAGATGAGTCGCAGTGCGGTGTATGGCATTTGGATAGATGGATAAATCAAGTGATGATGAGCAACGAATGTAATTAATCGAGATGACTATTCATTAATTATAAATGAAAGGTGGCCGCTCAGAGGCATTGCGAACTTTATTTCTCTGAGCTTCCTCGGCAACGGGATCGTATGGGACACTACCCGCAACAACAACTTCCCCATTTGCAAATTTGGTCAATCGAGGATTTCCACTAGAGCCACGTTTGTGAAACTTGGTGAATTGGAGAATTCCACTTGGCGTGACGCAGCTGTGCCCAAACATGTCAGGTGCCAATTGATAGATCACGTGCATGTTGTTAGCGCCATCAAGCATGCCGGATGGTTTGCGGAAGCTAATTATTTTGCCGAGTGGAATAGTAGCGATTGCTCGTTTCCTATTGACTGAGGTAACATTTGCAAAGAGCTCCATCGAACGATTACCGGTGAAGCTCAGCAGCTCGTATTCACGTATTTCATTGGGAGCCCCGGGAATACCGACCCGTTGACTCCACATGACACGGCCTTTCATGACGTTAAATGACAATCGATTCGATACGAATCCGTTGCGCCCGGCTTCGGGCATTTGGATGTAAACTTGGCATATGTAGTTGCCCATTGTTTCGAGTGCATATGATGAGTTCAGTATGACTGAACGTGCTACCGTTTCTCCGGCAGCGATAACGACAACTCCGTAATTTGTGGGCCTAGATGGGGTAAGGCCGCGACCTCGTGCAGAGATGATAAAGTCGAGCCATGGGCTGCCGTTTTTTTCGCTCAACGTTATCTTGCGACCCGCATTATTAGTGATGTAAACGGTGGCCTTGATAGGCTCATTAACAATGTAGCTTGATTTATTGAGTTCTAGTCTTACCGCAAGCTGGGCACTTGCTTGCGGAGTTGTGGCTATTACGGTGACGATGAGGCAACAGATCGTCGCAACGTATTTTGGTAATTGTCTCATTGTCATAGCTTTGTTCATTTTTAGGTGCCTCGCTTGAGATACGTTGATCTTACTTAGTCGAGTTGTTGCAGGTTCTAAAGCCAATATCTGGCCGCCTAAGACCGCGATTTTCTACCCATTCGCGCGCACGTGCTCCGTATTTTGGACGCATGTAGGAAGCCCCACCCACCATGAAGCGAGGGGGGGCGGAGGGGTCAGCGGGATCGAGGGTGGGCTCGCGCATCCATTCGGATACATTGCCTGCCATGCCGAATAGCCCAATCGTGGTTTGTTCAGCCTTATCAACTGCCATGTAGCCATTACCCTGGAGCTTACTGGGGTCTGAGCTAGACGAGCAGGCTGCATACCAATCACGATAAGTGGGCAAACTGCGACCCTTCCACTCGGCGTATGCGTGAGCATCCCACCAATCTACGCCCACCACGGGGTGATAGAGCTCCAGTTGGTGATCATTCCATTTCTTGCCTTCTTTTGCTGCAGTGTAAAGAGCGTGCCAATCATCTGGCCTATGTGATGTCTTGTAGCTGGGTTGATCTTCATGCTGATATACATCTTGCATGTCTTTCGGGAGAATCTCAACCGCTTCAATGAATTCGGCATACTCCTCAATGGTAACTTCGTGAGCATCCATCCAAAAGCCGCGGATCTTATGGTGAAAGCCATAAGGGTCTGGGTATTTGCCCGCCGCAATGTTGACCATGTCGGTTACAGCTCTTTTTTTCGGCTTGGGTTTGAAGGAAGATAGATAAAAGCCAAGGCTGATAATGCAGAGAAGTGCTAAAATAATCGTTAGGATTTTACCAGCAAGGGTCGAAATGTGAAGATAGTGCACCGTTGTTGAATCGATGCGCATGGTAGAGCTGTTAATCTGACCACTCTCCCCGGG
This sequence comes from Oceaniferula sp., assembly GCA_965657565.1. GTDB lineage: Bacteria > Verrucomicrobiota > Verrucomicrobiia > Verrucomicrobiales > Akkermansiaceae > Oceaniferula. Next base: position 53,791 of record CBFHPA010000001.1, on the reverse strand, counting down.
CTTGGTTAGTTGCCGTTGAATTTCGCCAGCAAGATCATGAATTTGAAGCCATGACTTGGGTTGCGCATTATTTAGCAATGCCATCGAGCCAAGTAAGGTGCTGGTTCGTGTTGCTCCTGGCTCGTTGGGCTCGATCATGTCTTGTAGCAACTGTCCGAGTAGCTCTTTGTCCTTTTTGAGATCCGATTGATGTGGGTGACCTGATACCGCCAGATTGGTCATGCGACAGTGAAAGTCCCGATCTACAAAGATGTCGTGAGGCGATACATTCAAAGTGGCTATATTTCGTAACTCCATATGCTCATAGGCACTTGAAATATTGCATAGGATACGGGCTATCTGGAGCGGGGTGATGCTTTCTCCCTGGTCGTGAAGTTCTCCTAGGTCTTGACCTCTGATTTTCTCATAGGCAAAATAGCATACGTCTCCCTCATTGACGGCTTCCAAAATGGAGGCAACCAAAGGATGATCGACGCAGGCTTTCACCTTCACATCTGCGATGAACTTGACCCGTGTTTCTTCATCGGTAAGGAATTCATCATCTAGGCTGCAGACTAAGACCTGTCGCTGTATCGATATTTGGGTAGCCTCCCAGGTTGAGGTCGTTGTACCTTTGTAGAGGAGAGAACCAAGCAGGTAGTCACCAACTTCTTTTCCAGTGCTAAATGATGATTCTGAATTCGAGAGCATGATCGGACGACATGATTTTGTAATGCTTCTAAACTAAGTATGCAACACTTACAATCAAGCAATCGTGAATTTGCGGGTGACGGCTTGATCGTCTGGGTTCGCTGAGCGGAACGGCGTCGCGGAACTACAGGAATTTTGCGCAAAAGTTCACGTACGTTTTGAATTCGTTTGTGTCAAAAAAATATCCTCACCGAGCTGCAAAAATCATTTGGGTCACACGAGTACAAAACAGCCCCCCCTCATCCACGACATGATGAAACTAAATCATTATAATCTGTTGCTAATCCAAAGTAAGAATGATGCCTACTAATTATATCTAAGTGATAGATCTCAATTAATCGGTAATCCCTTGTTTGCGGGGTATACAAATATTTTAGGAATTTAGTATTATAATACCCATACGCTGATCGCACTAATCAATCACGAGAGGTTGTTACGTATAGCCCCATTTTTTAACATCAAATCAATATGGCCCCAATTATTGTCACAAAACAAGACCCTCAGAACATCAAACCACTATCTAGACGAGAGACACAGGTGATCGCATTGCTTGCAGAGGGGTTTTCGAAGCAGAAAATCTCACGGCGACTGTCTATTGAGGTTTCTACGGTGGCTACCCATGTGAAGAGTATCTACCGTAAAATGGAGGTTGATAATGCTGCTGGTGCCATCAGCAAGGCATATCGTTGTGGTGTTCTCTTTTTGGTTTAAACAAGCATTGGCAGGTGTATGCCAAAGGTGACTGAGGAGAAAATTGTTAAAATTTGTATCGGCTAGCCTTGTTGAATAGACAACAAGGTCGGGTACACTGAATCAATTCGTGACATCATATGCAAAGGTATGTTTACCCCATATTATGAGGATAGACAGATATTCAAAATCTGTTGTATGGTAACGTTATCAATCAAAAACTTTGATGTAAGTTTACGCCTTAAACAGTCAATAAAGATGATTCCTATTATCATAAAAAAACAAGATCCTCAGAGCATTGTAGCCCTTTCAAAGCGGGAGGTGCAGGTTATCGCTCTGCTTGCAGAGGGGCTATCGAAGCACAAAATCTCAGAGCGTCTCTCTATCAAAGAGCCAACAGTGGCGACGCATGTGCGCAACATCTACCATAAATTGGGAGTGAAGAACGCTGCCGGTGCGATCAGTAAGGCGTATCGTTGTGGTATTCTATTTTTAGTTTAACCATTTCCTGAGAGCTCGCCTAGGATTTGATTATCACGAAACTGTGTTGTTGCGCTGCCAGAGTGTGTGGATAGTCTCTGGGTATGCTAAAAATGAGCAAATCCTTTGTAATCCGCATGACGCTCTGGTCAGTGCTGATGCTCTATCTGCTCTGTGATTTTTTTCTGTTTAATGGTCCTCTGAGAAGTGAGCTGCGGCTCATGTTTCCTACCAAAGAGGATAGAGTGGCTGAGGCCGTGGCCGAGGGTATTTGCGCCCGTGTTTATAATGCGCCTATTTACTTGAGTCAGGTAGATCGAAGGTTGCAAGAGCGGCTATGGCGCACTGGGCGTGATCCATTGCGGGTCAGTGAGGCGGAGCTGAAGATGCTGCGCTGGTTGGCTCTTGATGAGCTCATTACAGAGGCTGTTTTGCGAATTAAAGTGAGGGTCAACATCGAGCAAGCGAGGGTTTCCTCGAAGGATGTAAACGATGAGCTGGCTCAGTTTGAGAGACGCTTTGGTTCAGCACAGCAACTCGATGAAGCCATGGCGGCTCAGGGTATTGGAAGCAGGAAAGAACTTCGCTTGCGCATGCAGGCACGCTTAGAGCAGGAGAAATACCTCATGTCTAAAATAAGAGCGAGTGTTACGGTCAGTGATGAAGAGGCCAAAACCTGGTATGATAATCATTCAGAGGAGCTGACAACGTCGGAGCAGCGCCGTGTGAGACACCTTTTTATCGCGACTCTTGGGCGATCTTCCGATGAGGTAAAACAAATACTCGCTGGGCACCTTGAGTCCATCAAAGCCGGTAATTCATCGATTGAGAATTTGGCAGCATCTGTGAGTGAGGATGAGGGAAGTAAAGGTGCTGGTGGTGATTTGGGCTGGATGCTCAAGGATAGATTGCCCGGTGACTTTGCGGCATACACTTTCACGATGCCGTTGAATCAACCGAACTTGATTCGGACCAAGCTAGGCTGGCACATCATAGAGGTTACCGAGATCAGGCCGCCTGAGCTGCAGCCTTATGAGAAGATGAAAGCAGAAATCATGACCTCCTTGTCTGACCTACGGCGGAAGCAAGCCATTGATCAATATCGGCACCAGCTCCGATTATTAAATCATGAAAAAGTTGAGATTTATCGGCAGCTCCTAGATTAAGTGAGATCGGGGGTCTGCCGTAAAAATAAGCTAAACAGCTAGTCCGCGTCCTTTTTTTTGAGCTCCTCACGCAGTTTGTCAATGAAGCCCTCAACGGTGGGATACTCAGCTGCTCCGAAGCGGCTAAACTCTCTGCCGTCATCACCAAAAAGTAAGATGAAAGGAACACCAGTTACCTTGTGATCCCTCATTATTTTTCGGTTTTTTAGGGTTAGTGACTTGTTTGACTTAGGCATGTCGAGTTTGACTAAAATAAACTTATTGGAAACCGGGCGAGTGAATGAGCTCTTAGAAAAGACCTGCTTATGCATCATGATACAGGGTGGGCACCAATCTGATCCAGTGAACTGTGCTAGCACGTATTTCTTGTTTTTCTTGGCTGATGCTAGTGCGCTTTCAAGGTTCGTAGTCCAGCTGCTGGCACTTGCATAACCAGAGCATACAAGGATAAAGATGGTAGTGACGATAATCTGTTTAATGGCTTTCATGTAATGGGTAAGACTGTTTGTGATGAGAATTTATTCCAAAAATATCGATCACTGCCAACTAAAATGCTAAGCATGCGTTATGCAAAGCTTGCTCGTTGCAACTGGAAATAGTCATAAGACTGATGAAATTCGTTCTATTCTGGGGGCGGGATATGTTGTTTCCGATTTGAAATCGCATCCTGAATTGCCCGAGGTCGAAGAGACGGGAGTCACCTTCCATGAGAACGCGGCATTGAAGGCACTAGAAATCAGCAATCAGGTAGATGGTCTTGTTTTGTCTGATGATTCAGGCCTTGAGGTGGACGCCTTGGGTGGCGAGCCAGGGGTTTATTCCGCACGCTATGCAAGAATGGGCGGTGATGATGAGAATCGTCGTTTCTATATAGATAACGTTAGCGGCAGAGCTGGTGATGATGCCGCTAATAATGCCAAACTTCTCTGGGCCCTAGGGGATGAAAAAAATCGTAGCGCACGTTTCCGCTGTGTGATGGTGCTGGCTCAGGCAGGGGAGTTACTTGCTAGTTTTGATGGAGCGGTTGAAGGAAGTATGCTCGACAAGCATCATGGCAAGGGAGGTTTTGGCTATGATCCTTTGTTTGTGCCAGATGGTTATAATAAGACCTTTGCCGAGCTAAGCTCGGAGATTAAAAATCAGCTCAGCCATCGTGCCAGGGCGATGGAGAAAGTCGTGAGATGGCTGGCAGACCACACAGCTTAATGGTCTTGAATAATTATCGCCATGTCATCTTGTTGTAGTAGTCCTCCACCTGAATCACCAACACCCGAAGTTGATGATTCCTCTTGTTGTGGCGGCACTAGCAAGAGCTGCGACTGGTTGTTGTGGGGTTCTTTATTTTTTGTTCTGCTAGGTTATTTTGGGCATTTATTTTTCGCAGACCTAATAGCTGATGCCTCAACTAATTTGGCACATTATTGTCGCGGTGTGTTTGAGTTGTTCAATAAGATGTGGTGGGGGCTTGGCTTAGGTGTTTTGGCAGTCGGTTCGCTCGGCTGGATGCCTCGTGAGTGGGTTGCGTCTGCGTTGGGGAAACCGGGCACGATTAACGGAATTTTAAGGGCTATCTTTGCAGGATTGTTCCTAGATTTATGTAATCATGGGATTCTGCTGGTTGCGATGAAGTTGTATGAACGTGGTGCATCTTATGGCCAGACATTGGCTTTTCTGATTGCTAGCCCATGGAATTCTCTTTCTTTGACACTGGTGCTCATTGCCTTGATTGGCATCAAGTGGACCTTAGGTTTTATTTTGCTCTCGGTCGTAGTTGCCGTAGTTACCGGGCTGGTGGTTGAGATATTGGTTAAGAACGGGCACTTGCCAGCGAACAACCATAGTGTTGAGTTGCCAGAGGGATTTAAGCTCTGGCCTGAGATGAAGGAGGCTTTCAAGAAATCTCGATTAAGCCATATCCTGTTAGTAAAGATGGTAAAATCTGGTTTGAGCGAATCTCAGATGATCGTGCGTTGGATTTTTTTTGGCACCGTACTTGCCGCAGCTATCAGAGCCTTCGTGCCTATCGATGTGTTTGGTGATTGGTTTGGTCCTACTTGGACGGGGGTCATGTTGACACTGGTAGCGGCAACGGTGATTGAGGTTTGCTCCGAAGGTTCTAGCCCCATTGCTGCAGATTTAGTGACACGAGCCAATGCTCCAGGCAACGGTTTTGCTTTTTTGATGGCTGGTGCAGCAACAGACTATACCGAAATCATGGCGTTAAAGGAAACGACGAGATCATGGAAGATGGCTTTCATCTTGCCAATGTGCACCTTGCCTCAAGTGGTTGTGATCGCCTGGATGGTGAATAGCTTGGCATAGTAGGGAATTATTTGCGAGCAGCACGTAGAGGGCTGATGACGATTGCGTTTCGATCATAGCGAATAACTCCGCGAACCAGATCAGCGATATATTGCAGTACTACATGAGCAGGTATGTTGCTGAGATTTAGCGTTACTCTGCGATTATCGAAATCACCATTAAGATCTTTAATGATAAAGTTAGGAGTTACTTGTTTATCTGATATGTGGCTAATTTGTGCGGTTAAAGTTTGCAGTGAGTCATGAAGTGTCAGCAGCTCAAAGTCTACCTCTGGAATGATAATTTTCTTCAGCGCAAACTTGGTTGGGATACCATTTAGATTCGTTTTGGAGGGCTCTGCGTTTAATGATGGCAATGATACGCATAGTGTAAAAATAATCGCAGCGAAGATATTTGATTTCTGGCAGTTCATTATAGGATGGGAAAAAATTGTAACAGATATGCCATCTTTACGGTGTCATAGGCTAAAAAGCAAAGCCTTAATTCATGATGATGAGTGCTTGCGCTTCTTCGTGTTTGGTCTTTGATTTGGTTGTGGTCAATAATGCCAGTGTTAATGTAGATCGAGCAGCTACACGGTCCGTGGAGTCACCCCAGCCTGTGGAGCTAAATATGAGCCCCATTGAAGTAGCCTCTTGTCTGCAGCACTTATCAGATTTAATTTTTTTCGACACTTCTGGTAATATTCCTACGAGTAGTCGTGGGCCTGTATCAATTATTGCTGCTAATTCGGTAGATACGATCAAGGGTCGTATTGATGATGATGGGGATGTTGAGCGTTTGCGCTCGGCTGTTGGTCAGTGGGATGTTCAAGCACGTTCGCTTGGTTTTCCAGCTGGTGGAGCATGTGGTTGGATTGATTATGAGGGAGGTTTCTGTTTTGGAATCTATCCAGAGATGTTGATTTACCAACATGATCGAGGGCAGTGGTGGCAATGTGGAAATCTTGCGCGATGTATAGATGATACTGAGAGTTCTTCAGACAAAGCATCTATAAGTAATTTCGAACCGCTGATGTCCGAGGAACAATACAAAAAAGGGGTGCGCCGCATCCATGAGTATATTGCTGCTGGCGATATTTATCAGGTTAATTTGACTCAATGCTATCGCGCGGACGCTACAGGAGGTTCTTTATTTTCGCTTTATCAACACCTTCGTCAGGAGACGCCAGCACCGCTAGCTGTGTGGATGAAACTCAATCAAAGGGAGGTGCTTTCATCATCGCCTGAGACATTTTTGCGCATGAGTGGAAAGTCTGTTGAGACACGTCCGATAAAGGGAACGCGACCTCGTTTCGAGGACTCTGAGGCGGATCAAGCCTCAGCTCGAGAACTTCTTAATTCGGAAAAAGAAAATGCGGAGCTCATTATGATTACTGATCTGGAACGCAACGATCTTGGGAAGGTGTGTGAGTTTGGTAGCGTGCGGGTGGCTGATATGCTTTCTTTAGAAAAGCTTGAGCATGTTTATCATTTGGTCTCAACAGTGACCGGTACTCTGCGTGATGATGTTGATCAAGTAGGCGCACTAGCGGCTTGTTTCCCAGGAGGGAGTATTACAGGTGCTCCCAAGAAGCGGGCGATGGAAATCATTGAAGAACTGGAAACTGCGCCACGAGGGCTTTACACAGGAGCGGTAGGTTACTTTGGCTTCAATGGGGAGAGTCAATTTAATATACCCATTCGCACTCTGGTGAGAGATGGCGATAGTCTGCATTATCACGTGGGTGCCGGGATTGTTGCTGATTCTGACCCCAGCGAGGAGTTCGAGGAAACTTTACACAAGGCAAAGGGTATCAAGTTGGCTATTGAGCGCTATCAGCGGGAGGGGGACAGCTAGTTGGGCGTTGACGAATGGCGGTTATGCATTAGGTTAATTCCCTATTAAATATTACTTATGAAATTCGCTCAAATCACATTGGCTGCCCGTTTATTTTCTCTAGTTTGCTGTGTGCTTTTGCTGCCGTCTTGTAAACTGGTATCGAGCATTGTTAAGCTGCCAGTCAATATCGTAAAATCTACAGCGAGTATGGTGGGGGTGAGTAATTTGACCGATCACCCTGCTCAGCCAGTGAGCAATGATTCGGCAACTGGTGCCGAGACCAAGGAGATTGATGCTCAATCAGCGTCTCGCAAGCTCGATTGATCCGACCGAATCTAACGACGGGGCAGAAGGGGCGAGATTGTTGATCGTGCCGGTATTGAGCGAGTACGAAAAAACGCGGCCTGACGGAGGAATCCGACATGACCGCGTTGTTGTGATTGATTTATATTGCTTGGGCCTAATCGCCAATTAGCTACAGCCGCAACCACCACCACAGCACTTAGCACTGGCAAAATTCTCTGAGACGACGTCCCAGTTGACCACATTCCAAAATGCTCCGATATAGTCAGGGCGACGGTTTTGGTAGTTGAGGTAATAAGCATGTTCCCAGACATCGAGTCCAAGGATGGGCTTGCAACCGCAAGCACCTGCAAATTCACCCATGAGTGGGTTGTCCTGGTTCGCTGTCGATGAAATGGCAAGTGATCCATCTGCCTTTACACCGAGCCACGCCCAGCCGGAGCCAAAACGTGTGGCTGCTGCTTTTGCAAAAGCTTCCTTCATTTCGTCTAGTGAACCAAAACTACTGTCGATTGCTTCGGCGAGTTCACCAGATGGAGCTGATGATCCACCAGGAGCTATCACTTTCCAGAACAAGCTGTGATTGAAGTGTCCGCCGCCGTGGTTACGAACGGGTGTTTGGATATCAGCAGGTACTTTATCGAGGTTTTGAATCAGTGCTTCTACAGAGACGCCTTGCAGGTCAGCGTTGCCCTCGAGGGCTCCATTGATACCAGCGACGTATGTTGCGTGGTGCTTGCTATGGTGAATCTCCATGGTGCGCGCATCAATGTGCGGCTCCAGAGCATCATATGCGTATCCTAGTTCGGGTAATTCGTGGGCCATAATGTCTTTTTAGTTTGTATGAGTTGTCATCTCTTCGCTGTGAGGTTAATGGTATCACATGCGCGGATGTTGTCGGAACTATGGCTCAGGATTCACGCACCGCAAGAAAAACTCTTCTCGATCCTAGGCATCATGATTTCTCCAGAACAATTACCGCTTGTTGCCGCTGCAGCCGGCTTACTCACAGGCACGTTGCTAACGTGGTTCATCGTTTCTGCAAAAAACAAAGCCCAAGCGGGCGTTGATGCGGAAAAGTTGAAGGCAGAACAGCGCCGCCTGCAGGATCTTGTTAATGACTTGGATGAGCTGCAGGGCCAGCATGATAAGCTTCATGAGCAGGAGCGGACCTTGAGAAGAGCGCACACTGAGCTTGAAGTAAGGCTTGATGAGGAAAAGAAGGCCGCTGCTGAGAAGCAAGCCCTGCTTGAAAAAGCAGAGCTCCGCTTGACGGATACTTTCAAGGCTCTTTCTGCTGAGACATTAAAGTCGACGCAGGATCAATTTCTATCGATGGCGAAAAACAGCTTGAAGATGCAGCAGCAGGAGGCAACCAGTGAGTTGGAGAAGCGCAAGGTAGCGGTCGAGCAGCTGGTAAAGCCTATTTCTGAAACCTTAGAAAAGGTGCAGACGCAAATCACCGAAAATCAAAAGCAGAGAGAGGGCGATAAAGCGGCATTAAAGCAGCAGATCATACATATCACGGAGTCCAACCAAGGGCTTGAAAATGCTACCAAAAATCTGGTCAAAGCTCTGCGTCAGCCGACCGGACGTGGCCAATGGGGTGAGATGCAGCTGCGCCGTGTGGTCGAAATGGCTGGCATGCAAGAGCACTGTGATTTTGAGACACAAACGACGACGACAACAGATGAGGGTAAACGCCTTAGACCAGACCTTATTGTGAAATTGCCTGCTGGTCAGCAGGTGGTTGTTGATGCCAAGACTCCAATGGATGCTTACTTGGATGCCATTGAAACAGATGATGAGACGACACGGGCAGCAGCGATGGCACGTCATGCGAATCAAGTGCGTACCCACATTCAGCAGCTGGGTAGTAAGAAATATCAGGATCAGTTCGAGATCACTCCAGAGTTTGTTGTGTTGTTTTTGCCCAGTGAGGCTTTTTTCTCTGCAGCACTGGGACAAGATTCCAGTCTGATCGAAAAAGGAGTTGATCAAAATGTTATCTTAGCAACGCCGACGACTTTGATAGCTTTATTGCGCGCTGTTGCTTTCGGTTGGAGGCAGGAAGCATTAGCTCAAAACGCTCGTGAGATTTCTGCAGTTGGCAAAACTCTATATGAGCGCCTTGGAGTTTTTGCTGGTCACCTTACGAAGGTGGGTAAGAACTTAGAGACCACGGTCAAAAATTATAACAGTACGATCGGCTCGTTTGAGCGTTCTGTTCTTCCAGGGGCGAGAAAGTTTTCTGAGCTTGGAGCCGCGTCAGAGGATGCTCGCATCAGCGAGGTGAAAGCGGCAGAAGCAGTGCCAAGGCAGATTAGCTCGGACTCTTTGCCTGTGGATGAACAAGAGGAAGGCCTAAATGTTGATCATATTTTGCCTGATCAGCCTGATATAGGATCAGCGGCTGATGATTTCCGTTCCGCCCTCGATTAGTGTGGTAGTAGGGGCGAATCTTACTTCTCAACCTTATTGGAGGAGTTCCATGCCGTGGGCTGGAGCTGATAGTCAGGGAGATAATTGCGGTCCTTCCATCCACGATGGAAAATCTCAGTGGCGGATCCTGACATGGGAGGCACCAGCCAGCTCCAGTTGCCAGATACGAGACGTTTATTAGCCTGCTCTTTTTCGACAAACCGCATAAATTCTGATGAGGCTCGGTGGTGATCGACAATGCGAACACCATCTTCCGAGTAGGAATGCAGGACCGCCTCGTTGAGCTCCACAAGGGCGCGGTCCTTCCACAAGGCTTCTGCTTTGTTGTCCCGTAATCCCATCTTGTCAGCAATGACGGGCAGCAGATTATAACGATCCACATCGCCCAAATCACGCGATCCAATTTCCGTTCCCATGTACCAGCCATTGAAGGGTGCTGCTCTAAAGTTTAAACCGCCAAGACGTAGGTTCATGTCCGAGAGAATAGGCACTGAATACCAGCGCAGGCCCAGGTCTGCGAACCATTCCAGACTGGGGTGGCGCAAAGGCACCTCTAGGCATGACTCCTCGGGTGGATCGTAAAGCCGAGCCGCTTCGCCCCTTTTTTGGATAATCCATGGGAGCAGATCGAAATCCGTGCCCTGCCCACGCCATCCCATTTCCTGGGCGAGCCGGGTGAACTCCTCATGCTTAGGATCACCGAGGTATGTTCCGTCTGCCTGCTTGCCGTAGCCGGCGTAGCCAAAAAGCTGGTGATTCCAGATGCGCAGCTGGGCTCCTTGCTCATCTTCCGGTGCATAGATGCTAATCAAGGGTTTGATTTTGCCCTTGTTGGTAGCTTGGCGGATGTGCTGGTGCAAATCCTCGGCAACAGCATCGGGTTCGAGAAGATCACGTTTGTCCCGCACTTCCAGAGATTCCCAGAACAAGCGCCCAATGCAACGGGCATTATTGCGCCAGGCAACGCGCGCACCATGTTCAAGCTCCTCGAAGCTTGGCTGCCATGGGTGGCCATTTTCAATGGTTTCGATTGCAGCAGCTTGGCGTGTGGCAAGCTTTGTCTTATCCCAGTCCAGTTCTTGATGGCACAGAGTTAAGAAATCGAGGGCTTCTTGTTTAAGAGAGCTTGGATGGGTTGAGGACATGCTAGATAATAATGATTTAAAGTGAATAATGGGAGCTAGCGAGCATGGCTTGTGAGGTCAAATGCTTTGATTTTGGCTTGATCTTGAAGAAGGAAATTGTAGCTGATGATTGTTTATGGTGACCGTTGAAATGTATTTTCGTGCCATGGCCATGATCCATTCATCCATTCTGGGGCATTTCCTTGAATGCGCTGCCAGAGGTAATCGAGGGTTTCTCCTACTTTGGAACGGTCACGAAAGGAGACCTGGCGGAAGTCGAGTGTGTCGGATTGCTCGATAAGCTGCCAAACGAATACTGGGCTTTTTACTTCCGAGGTGACGATCTCGGTGAAGCGCATGTCGATGAGCAGAAGTGAGCCTCCGTTTGCCGGGTCAACCACGACCTTGTGCCAGTCTTTGGCGAACCAGGTGAGTTTTTGAGCCTGCGGGTAGTTCTTGAGGGGCTTGAGTAAGGTGTGCCCGCTGGGCGTGGTATCGATCCGACAGGGGCGGTCGGGCTTATCAAAAAACGACCAGTAGGCAATATGATAGTCTCCCTCTGACTCGGCGAGCATGCGCCAGAGAAATATGTTAGATATCGTAGGGGCCGTCATCATCCGTGCTGGGGTGATGCCGTGTGCACTGAGTTGTTTTTTGAAGTAAACGTTCGCTTGGTGTTGGAGCGTGAAGCTCGCGGTGGTGTAGAGGCAGAGCCAGATGGCTGCGCTGCGTCCGATGATCGTGCGGGTGGGTGAGTCCTTCTTGAAAAATAGAACCAGCAGAAGACCCGCAAGCATGGGCAGTGTGAAGGAGATGTCGATGATCGACATATTGTTCAAGGCAAAGCGGTGGTTACTGAAGGGCTCGAAGATCTGAGTGCCGTAGGAGGTGAAGCAGTCGATGGCGACGTGGGTGACCCAGGTGATAAAGACAAACCAGGTCGCCTGCCGTTGGGTCACGCCTCTTTTCCGGTGAATTTTGGCTAGCAGCCAGCCAAGGACAAGGGCGGCCAGAAAGCACATCAGGATAGAATGGGAAATGCCGCGGTGCCATGAAAGCTGCTGCACCTTATCGAGCTATGGGTAGGCGATAATATCGAGATCGGGAAGGGTGCCAATAAACACCCCCCAAGCCATACCCTTCCAGCCCAGCTGCTTGCGAAGCGTCATTTCGCCGCACAATCCGCCGAGTGCTGCTTGGGTGATGGAATCCATGGCGAGAGGCTAGCCCGTATTGACTATGCCTGCAAGTGGATGTGCACAGGTAATCGGTGGTATCAGTTTGATAGGGGGTTTGTATCATACATAGATATATGCTATGGAATCTGTTATGGAATTTGCAGAACGCCGGAGACTTTTTTTTTACCTTATCTTATTATCACTCGTGATCGGCGGTATGGTATATTTGAATCAGCTCAGAGGCCAAAAAGCAAAGACCTCATCACAAGTAGAAGTAGTTGATGATAAGTTATCTGCTGCCGATTTTCTCGACAAAGCCTATGAACCCACGGCTTACGATTATGAGCAAAAACAAGCGAGCCGGGATGGCACGGGTAAGATCTACATGGGTCGTGAGATTTCCCAGGTGATGGGGCATGCCGCCATTCATTGGCTTGAGCGCCCAGAGCGGGAGGCAGAGGAGGCTGCGAGCCGGGTGATGAACGGCTTGGCGCGGGAACTTAAATCTGACGCGGTGATTGTCGATGTTGGTTCGGGTTCAGGCTATTATGCCTTCAAGCTCGCAAACCTTGTGCCGCAAGGTAAGGTGATTGGCGTCGATATTCAGCAAGAAATGGTTGATTATTTGGTGCAAAAGGCAAAGCGCTTGGGCGTAAGCAACGTGGATTCTAATCTGGGTAACATAAATTCTGTACAACTGCCTGCTGCGAGTGTGGATGCGGCAATCATGGTGGATGCTTACCATGAGTTTTCTCACCCGAATGAGATGATGCAGTCTATCGTGTATGCCCTCAAGCCAGGTGGCCGTATCTATTTATTGGAATATCGTGCGGAGGATCCTGCGGTGCCCATCAAGCCGCTTCATAAGATGACAGAAGCTCAAGCTGTTAAGGAAATGCAAGCGGTTGGCTTAAAGCATCTCAAGACTGAGGGCTATCTGCCGTGGCAGCATTTCATGGTGTTTGTTAAATACTGAGCCATATAGCTGCCGATGAGGTCATGGCTTTGATAGAAAAGCTATGGTGCTTTTTGCAGATACTCTCGGTCTTCTATGACCATGACACCCCTCCAATCTCGTCGCAGAGAAATTCTTTCTCGGGTTCTATTTTTACTTTTTAAGCCGCCATACTCAATCGTTAGTTTGGCACTCAATCGGTGAATTTCCATATCATTGAATTTCAGCACAGGAGCGCGCTTTTCCCTGAGCATGGTGTGGATCGGGGTTTCCAAATGATCTGCATTCCACAAATAGTTTGCTGGGGGAAAGTCATCAAGCAGGCTGAGGCTCATGAATACCTCTCGCAACTCGGACTCGCTGTTTTTTTTGGTAAGCCTTCGTGCTGCGTTACGGCAGCGGAGACGTTCAAGCAGTGCTCCCTCTGGGTTTTTCCCATCCTCTGCAATTTCTGTAAGAGCTTGAAGGAGTTGAAGCCGCATGCCGGCAAGCCACTGCTTGCGGGTAATAGATCCTGATTGATACCACACAAGCAATTGATTAGGTGGTATTAATGGCGGACGAGGCATGGTTGATTGATGTTGAGAATGAGGAAGATATGGCCAATCAGTGATTACTATATTCAGGGAATAGCTTGGCGATAAATGGATCGGGGGGTGAGGTAATAGTTAATTGTTTGTCGCTTACGGGGTGCCTCAATGTCAACGATTTAGACTGTAAAAGCATACGCGATCCAGTGCCAAGAAGTTGCCCAAGGTGTTGGGACGTCTCAATGCCGGCATAACGAAAGTCGCCCACGATCGGCTTGTTAATATGTAACATATGCCGGCGAATTTGGTGATAGCGACCTGTGTGGGGTTTTGCTTCGACCAGTGAAATACAGGATGAATTTTCATCGGCTAGGCAGGGCGGATATGCTGAAGCTAAGCAATGAAAACTGGTGTGGGCATCGCGTATTGGCTCGTTGTCCTCTTTTTGGATACCTTGATAACATTCCCACGGCTGATCACTCACTGTACCCTGACAAACAGCCCAGTAGGTCTTGGATATTTTATGATGTCTTAGATCGCGGTGTAATGCTTTAGCCGCATCACGACAAAGAGCAAAAAGTAAGACCCCGGTGGTTGGGCGATCGATGCGGTGAATGTTGTAGACGCGATGATCGATCTGGTCGCGCAGTATTTTCATCGTGACTAAGTCACCTTCTTTGGGGTGATTAGCCGGATGAACAAGCTGACCAGCTGGTTTGTCTACAGCAACAAGCCACTCGTCCCTGTAAAGGATGGTGAGTGGCTTGTTGGTCGAGTTCATGGTTGGTATTGTCGCCAACCTGCGAGTGAACATTTATTATAGTTCACTGTAGGCATCTTCACCGTGTTCAGTGAGATCTATTCCTCGGTTCTCCTGTTCTTCTGTAACACGAATGCCGACGATGGCTTTGGTTATGAGCATGATAATGACTGTAGCTACAGCTGACCAGACAATCGTGACGCCAAGACCAGTGAGTTGTATTCCGAGCTGCTCACCCATAGGCTTCAAATTGCCGAGGCCGCCGAATGCAGTTTGTCCGAAGACGGCCAGTAGGATGGTGCCAAGAATACCGCCGACACCGTGAACGGCAAATACGTCCAAGGAGTCATCGATTTTGAATTTGTTGCGGATTAAGTTCACTGCGTAGTAGCAGAACACGGCCGCGATAGCACCAATGGCAATGGCACCCATCGGGCCGACATTACCAGAAGCTGGAGTAATGGTGGCAAGTCCGGCAATTAAGCCTGTGACCATACCGACGAGACTTGCTTTGCCGTTGAGCGTACGCTCCATGATGCCCCAGACCCCGGCGGCTGTGGCAGCGGACAGGTGAGTGACAAGCATGGACATGCCAGCGCCTTGCCCGGCACTGACCTGGCTGCCGGCGTTGAAGCCGAACCAGCCAACCCACAGCATGGATGCACCGATGTAGACCATTCCAGGGTTGTGTGGTGGATGTGGATGCTCTGGGAAACCTTTACGGCGCCCGAGCATGATTGCCATCACGAGTGCTGAAACACCAGCTGTCGCGTGAACGACGATGCCTCCGGCAAGATCTTGGATGCCCATTTCGTAGAGCCAACCACCTCCCCAGACCCAGTGGCAGACGGGGGCGTAGACGAGCACGAGCCAGAGTGCAGAAAAGACGACGATAGCGCTCATCTTCATACGTTCAACAACGGCACCAACATAGAGGGCTGGTGTGATGATGGCGAAAGTCATCTGGAACATGATAAAGAGTGTTTCGGGTAAGGTTCCTGCGGTAGTTTCCGTGGTAACGCCCTTGAGAAAAGCGGCATCTAAATTGCCAATCCATCCGCCATTGCCTCCCTTGAAGCAGAGGCTGTAAAGGCAGACAACCCATAATACAGAGGCCATGATGGCGATGCCTGAGCATTGAGCCATGACGGATAATACGTTTTTGGAGCGAACGAGACCGCCATAGAAGAGGGCGAGTCCTGGCATGGTCATAAATAGCACAAGAGCGGTTGCGGTGAGGATCCACGATGTGTCACCAGAATCGGTGGCTGCTATGACGGCTTCTGCTTCCTCTGCACAAATAGCCATCGTTGAGGCAAAGAGTAAGCAGGCGGAAGTGATTATTTTTCGGATAGAATGAGTAGGATTCATTGTTTAGTGTTTGTCTGGATAATTGGAGATGTCTAAGTTGCAAAGAGGTTTGAGGATTCCTAAGTTGTTCATAAAGAAAGATGATAAGCTTATTTATGAGCACTAGAAATCGTCACTTGCTACTAAGACACAAAAATCACAGCAAAAAGCGTACCGAAAAACAAAAAATATGAACTTATTTTAGCAGATTGCATGCCAACTCCATAGTTGCCCAGGCAATGCTCTATTTTCAGGTTTTTCTGTTTATCCCTATTTTGTCAGGTTACAAGCTCACCCGTGAGACCACAATTTGAAGAGCTGGACTATCAGCAAACGCCACTCGGTGAGGTTATCTTGCGCCGTCGAACGATGCAGACTCTGGGTGACCTTGAGATCTATGAGATCATGCTTGGTGCCGATTTTTTGATGTCGAGTCTGTTCACGGTTGTAGAAGAGGCATTATCTGATCTCGGTCTTGCAGCTGCGGCTGAGAGCTTTCCTCAGCAAGGGTTAGATGTCGTGGTGGGCGGTCTAGGGCTGGGTTATACAGCGAAAACAGCATTAGATCATGCTTCGTTAAAAAAGCTTATCGTGGTGGATTATTTAAAGCCTGTCATTGAATGGCATGAACGGGGTTTAGTTCCTTTGGGCCATTTACTTGTCGAGGATGAAAGGTGCGGCTTTGAGTATGGTGATTTTTTTCAGAGGGCCGTCAAGGCTCAGGGGGTAGGTTTTGACTCAGCTAAACCCGATGCAAAGTACCACGCTATTTTACTCGATATCGACCATTCACCGGCCCATTTGCTTAATGATAAGCACGCTTCGTTTTACCGCGCAGATGAGCTGAGCTTAATGACCGAACAACTTCATCCTGGTGGAGTTTTTGCGTTGTGGTCCGATGACCCACCTGAGGCATCCTTCATGAAGACTCTAAGAGATGTCTTCTTGAGCTGTGAGACACATGTCGTGCCATTTGAAAATCCGATTCTTGGGCGTAGTTCAGAAAGCACTGTCTATGTTGCTAAAGTCTGAAAGATGAGAGCCTCTAGCTAAACGATGAGAATATCGTCTCGAATGTTGCCGTTTGCAGTCTTGGCCTGCGCCTTGTTATGGGGCAGTGCCTTTCCGGCGATTAAGGCGATCTATGCTGAGTGGCAACGCGCAGATATTGATCCAACCATGCCAAACAGGCTACTTCTTGCAGGGGTGAGATTTATGATCGGAGGAGCTGCTTTGCTGATCTTAGCTAAAAAACCCATACAAGAGCTAAAAAATACATCACTGTTACGGTTACTGGCATTTGCCTGTGCTCAAACCTATATACAATACGCGTTGTTTTACACCGCTCTGGTCGTCTCAAGCGCTGTCTTAGGTGGATTGCTGGTTGGCTCAGGTAGTATTTGGTGGTTGTTGTTAGCCCCTATTCTATTGAAGTCACCTTGGCCAAGTCGCCGGCAGTGGGGGTTTGTTTTATTAGGAGTATTGGGTGTGGTGCTTGCCGTCTATCGCCCAGGCGCTGGAAGTGGTCAGCCCGTGCTTGGTGGAGTTCTTTTTTGTTTATGCACTCTCAGTGGGGCGTTTGCTTTGATCATCCTACAAAAAATATTAAAGACAATGGGGCCAAGATCGGCGACAGGCTTCGGCCTTTTTTTTGGAGGCATACTTTTCATGCTTAGTGGTGTATCGGCGTGGTCGGAGTTGCCCGCTTTATTCTCATCCAAGGTGATGTTGTTGACGCTTTATCTTGCTTTTGTCTCCGCTTTTTCTTTTGGGCTATGGAACTATTTGACGAGTCTTTTCCCGGTGAACCTGCTAGCCGGCTATCGATTTCTCGTGCCAGTCTGTGCGGTCATCGAGTCATCTCGTATGGTCTCGGGTGAGACGCCTGGATATGGAATATGGCTGGGGGGAGCCTTAGTAATTGCCTCCTTGATTGGGCTACATCGCTACAGCAGTAGAGCTCATGGTGTAGCTCCCGTTAAATCGATCTGATGCCGTCCTTTGCGATGGTGATTTTGCGCTTTTTAAACAACGCGCCTGTTGCTTTTTTGAACGCTTTTTTACTAACTCCCAATGCCTGATAAATATCATCAGGCGGGCTGGCGTCACATAGTGACCAGAATCCATTCCGGGCAGCGAGTTCAACTTCGATTCTGGTTTCGAGATCTTCAATCTTTTCTCGAACTGATTGCTCAGGGGGTGTCAGGCTAAGGTCGATTTTACCATCGTCACGTAGCTTGGAGATATAACCAGTTAGAATTTCTCCAGGCCCAGGTTTGCGAAAGACTTCGTTGGCAAAGAGAACGCCGCTGTGTTGACCATTGATGATGGCTTTATAGCCAAGGTCAGTTTTAGCATAGACCATGAGCTCAACTTGTTGATTGATGGTGTAGTCAGGCTCTTGTTTGCTTAGATGCCGATTGATGCGTCTGCTGGCAACAATACGATCGCTCTCAGGGTCTACGTAAACATAGACCACATAAGATTTACCCACGTCGAGGCGGCTGTTTTGTTCTCGAAAAGGGATAAAAAGATCTTTGGCGAGCCCCCAATCAAGAAAAGAGCCAATGCCAGTAACAGAGATGCACTCCAGGCAGGCGAAGCTTCCTGGCATCGCCTTGGGGTGCTTCATGGTAGCGATGGGGCGGTCCTCAGAATCACAATAGATAAAGACGTCGACGGTCTCTCCTACTTCGCATGGCCCGTGAATTTCATTACGGGGCAAGAGGATATTGCCAAGCTCACCACGTGAATCCAGGAAGTAGCCTGGGGTGCTTTGTTTGATGACGGTGAGCTGTGCTCGTTCGCCTATTTGCGCTGGGGACTCAGACATGTAGAGGGGGGCTGGTAGTAGCTAACACAGGTAGTGGTGAGAGCTCTCCATTAACATCAATAGTTCAGACGCTAGTGTGGTGATTATGAGATGTGTTAGCAGGAGGAGCAAACACCTTGTGACGCGCAAGAAATTCATCAGCGGCGTTGGCGTAGGCTATACTTGCATTGCCAGAGGGGTCATGCTCAAAAATAGTTTTGCCATGGCTGGGAGCTTCCCCGATACGGATAGATCTTGGAATGACCGTGTTGTAGAGCTGCGCAGGAAAATAATTAGAAACTTCCTCGACGACTTGGCGCGATAGATTGGTTCGACCATCATACATGGTCATCAAGATTCCCTCGAGTTTTAGCTCAGGGTTGGCACCTGTTTCTCTTATCTGCTCGATGACTTGCACGATTTTGGCAAGCCCCTCTAGACCGAACCACTCACACTGCAAAGGAATGAGGATTTCGTCAGCTGCAGCCAAGGCTGAGGTCATCAAGACGCCGAGCGAGGGCGGGGTATCAAGAATACAGAAGTCGAATTGGTTTTGTTTTTTGTAGTCGGCAAGAAGCTTGCGTAATCGAACGAGGTGATCATCCATGCGAGCGAGCTCGATTTCGACACCTGCAAGATCCATCCCGGAGGGGATCAGAGATAAGTTTTCAATGCGGGAGGGGACAATTTTCTCCTCCAAGCGGCATTCGCCCAGTAATGGGTGGTAAATGGTGTCGTCACCATCACCATCAGATTCATGCCCGAGACCACTGGTCGCGTTTGCTTGAGGATCCAAGTCGATCAACAATACGCGCTGTTGGCGTTGAGCTAACCCAGATGATAGATTGATGGCCGTGGTGGTTTTACCGACACCTCCCTTTTGGTTCGCAATGGCAATTATATTCATTCTATTTCTACGATAATGGGATTTTGCGCTCGAGGTGGTCGCGCTTGACCATGCACTATTCGTGCGATCGACCAAAGAGAAAAAATGCATGATCTGTAAACGCGTCATTGCACTGGAGCTACATTTCGTCAATCTGCTCTCAGCAAGTGATGTTTATAACCGAGCCATGGGTAGGTCAAGCAGCGGGAGGGCGAGTCTTTAAGGATGCTCGTGCCCTGCTGAAGCTGGGTAAAGTGGCTGATCTTACTTATAAACATGCCGATCAAGGCCATGTCTTTCAGGCACAGGTAGGTTCTGGTAAAAGGCCAATGCGTGTTGTGGTTAAGGTATATAGCCCCACAAGGGTAAAGAACTTATGCAGCTGTAGCATGGCCCGATCTACAGGAGCGATGTGTGAGCATGCCGCGGCAGTATTGCTGGCTGGAATCAAGCAACAAGAGAGCAAGTCTGAGCAGGTCGATGCATCTGAGCATACTGCTAATACGAGCGCTGCTCCGCCAGCGGAGGTGATACCTATGAGTGTGCGGTTTTCACCTCATTTCCCTGAAGAGGGCTTGAATGCAATACATTTGAAGACCTGTGGTCATGCAATTGCAGATGTTGCTGACGAGAGACTCGCTTTATGGCTTTTCGAACATGCCGGATCTTCTGGTGCGGCCATGATCTCAGTCCCCGATGACAAACTTGCCGGGTTTTACAGGGTTCTTAACGGCCATTGTCGTATTTTCTGTGGGGATACTCAGGTGAGATTTCGTATGGGTTCTTTGCGTCCGGCGTTAGAATTAGAGCTCGAAGGTGAGATGATGTGGCTCAAGCTGAGGCAATCTGAAGATGGTGAACTTAGCTTGTTGATGTTGGGTGACAGCCTTGCCGAATGGCAGCCATCTGAGAATTTGCTGACAGTGGCAAATACATCTGCTTCACTCGATGTATCACGGCCGATGCTGTCGCAGGTGATTGATCCACATGACTTACTTGCTGGTGACTGGTTGCAAATTGAGCTGAAGTATTTTGTCCAAGTGTTGGAAGCTCTTGCTGACGGGTATCAATTGCCAAACGACTTGGGAGGGCTCGTGATCGAGGAGGCAATACCAGTTTTGGAGATGAATATAGCAGGTTCTACGCGTGCATTGCAGGTGCGTCTGACTGCTATTTATGGACAAGGGGAGCGTGTGGCCTTGGCTTCAACGAAACCATCAGAGGTTTCATTTCCCGTGCCATCCGATGAACCAAGTAGGTGGTTTGTTCGGAATCTTGAGGTTGAACAACGAGCTATCGCTAAGCTGATGGAGAGTGGCTTTAATGTGATTGATGCCACGGGGTCATTACTTCTGCGAGGTGAGGATGCCGTCATTGATTTTTTAACTACTGTTTTGCCCGGCTTGCGTCAGAATTGGCAGGTAGTGACAGATGAGCGGCTTCAACAGGTAGAGGGGCGTGTTGATCGAATTATACCGTCCATACAGCCTAAGGGTAGTGGTGAAGATTGGTTGGCCTGTGAGCTATCGTGGCAGGTCGGGGGTCACTCATTAGACGAGGCGTCTGTTCGTAAGTTGCTTCAGTCGGGAAGTAGAACCATGTCGGTTCCAGGTGGGGGTAAAGCAGTCATTTCTCAATTTGATGCGGAGGTATTGGAGGGGTTCTTGCTGGATACGGATCCACGACAGGAAGACGGTCGCTATTATGTTTCATTGCAGCAGGGTGCATATCTGGATCGCTTGCGAGCACATTACGGCTCCAAGGATAAAAGAAATGTGGCGGCTGTCCCGAAATTGCCACCTGAACTTAATGATATATTACGCGGATATCAGAGGGAAGGTGTTGACTGGTTGTATCGCACCGCCGCCGGTAATGGATCGGCGCTGTTGGCGGATGATATGGGTTTGGGTAAAACATTGCAGACATTGGCGTTTCTGAAGCTTTGGAAGACAAATAATGTTGAGCTAAGTAAGCTACCTGTCTTGATCGTATGTCCAGCGACGCTCCTCGGCACTTGGCGCGATGAAGCCCAGAGATTTGTTCCTGATTTTAATGTGCTCGTCATGCATGGCGCTCGACGAAGTGCATATCATGACGTGATGTCATCCGCCGATTTAATTGTAACAAGCTACGCCCTGCTGGATCGAGATGCCGCACACTATGAAGCCTTACCTATCGCTGCTATGGTCTTGGATGAAGCAAGTGCGATTCGTAATCCAGATACCTTAGCGGCCAAAGCTGCCCGGAAAGTGAGGCGGTCGGCCCCAGATGCAGCTTGTATTGCTATTACCGGAACCCCTGTGGAAAACAGTGTGCGTGATCTGTGGTCAATCTTCCATTTCTTGATGCCGGGCTATCTTGGTGGCAGAGAAGATTTCAGAAACAGATACGAGTTGCCGTGCTCTGCGGAGCATCCAGATCGTGCAGCATTGCAACGCTTAAGATGGAGAACAGAGCCATTTATGTTACGTCGGGTGAAGGCCCAGGTTGCGAAAGACCTTCCAGCCAAAATTGAGAGTGTTATCTGGTGTGACCCATCAGCAGTTCAGCGAGATCATTATCAATCTATTTTGCAACACGGTGTTAAAAAGGTGGACCAAGCCCGTGAGAGTAGTGGTAAAGAAGGAGCTAGAATGCAGATGCTTACCGTGCTGCTCCGACTGCGCCAGAGTTGTTGTGATTTGCGTTTGATAGATGATGCAATGAGAAACGAGAAAATGGCTGATGTGTCGGTTAAACTTGCTCGCTTACTTGAATTATTAGCAGAGGCACAGCGAGGTGGCCATCGTGTCCTCGTATTTAGTCAGTTTACATCGATGTTGTCCTTGATACGTGAGGAGCTTGATCAAGAGAATATCGAGTATTGTTATCTTGATGGTTCTACGACTGACCGAACCAGTGTTGTTGAACGCTTTCAAAAGTCGCAGGGCCCTCCTGTTTTTCTCATCAGCCTCAAAGCTGGGGGGTATGGTCTGACCTTAACTGCTGCGGATACCGTTGTTTTGTTTGATCCATGGTGGAACCCTGCAGTTGAGGCGCAGGCGGCAGATCGTATTCACCGCATTGGACAAACCAAACCGGCTACGATTTATAAATTTATCGCGCGTGGCACGGTAGAAGAGAAAATCTTACGCTTACAGGATAGAAAGCGTGAGGTCATGGCCGCCTCCATGGGTGAAATGAATGACGAATTAAAACCCATGATGACAGGGCTTAGTGATCAGGAAATGCTTGATCTCTTGGGCTAGAATCAGGCGATCAAGCCGGAAAATTCAAACAACAATATTGATTAGATGAACTTAGATGATTTGATTAAATCGGCCGATGAAGGTGGAGATCCGCCAATAGGAACTAATCCGTCTCTGATGGCTATGTGGCTAGCACGCGCCAATCAATGGGATCAGGCGCATGACTTATGTCAAGAAATTGAGGGAGTAGACGGCGCTTGGATACATGCTTATTTACACAGGGTGGAAGGTGACTTGGGCAATGCATCCTATTGGTATTCTGTCGCGGGGAAAAATCAACCGCACGAGGATGTGTCAGTTGATCGAGAGTGGACAGCGATCGTTGAGGTTATGTTAAAAGAATATGAAAGCTCATCCCGGTAGTCTCATCTGAACCTAGGCTTTACGACACAAAAAAGCCGACGCAAGCGTCGGCTCTGTTTTTGATAAAAAAAGATATCGATCTAAGATCCAATGTCAGTGCGGCCAGACAGCACAGCACCTTCTTCCATGCTGAGCATTTTTGTTTTGATGTCACCATCAAGCTTAGATTTGGTTTTTAGTTCGCAGCGGTCTGATGTGATAGTACCTTTGATTTTCCCAAAGAGTTTTACTTCACCAGCTTTGACATCACCTTTGACGTAAGCATTTTCACCAATGGTGACCTTGCCTTTGTCTGATGTAATTTCGCCGTCTACCTTGCCATCAATGACCATGTCATTGCTGAACTTGATGGAGCCGGTTATTTCGATACCATTTGCGAGTACGTTCGTTGCGTTAGCCATAACAAGTCGAAACATGAACCACAGCCTTGGGATAGCAACTAAACAATCAAAAAAATTAGTCAGTAATTCTTAAGTGTTCACAGATATGGTTGATCTTAAGCTGCCACTTGTGGGGTGGTCATTCACCGGAAAGAGTATTTTCCTCGTCCTGACTGCGCGATGTATTACTGGAAGTGGAATCAAGATTCTCTGGCATGATGCGCTCAGATAAACGGTCAATTCCAGCCTGAGCGAGAACGCTGCTTGGGTAGATTGACTTGGCTTCCATATACCAGCTGAGTGCGGATCCGGTTTGTGGATTGATATCGTTGTTTTCAAAGTCCCTTGCCCTACTGAGAGCTACAGTAAAGTCAGCAACCTTTGAAGAAAGCTTCTCAAGTCTTTGCAGCAGCTCGGGATCTTTAGGGAATTTATCTCTTAATTCATCTAGTGCTTCCCAAGCTGCAAAATGATTGCCGTTTTTTGAGGAAATGTCAGCGATGCTCAGCGTGCCATCGATACGTGTGATATTCCTCACGATTTGTTCGATTGCATCTTTGCGTGTAATATCATCCTTCACCACAGGGACGAACTCAAAACGCCGATTAAATATTTCGCGAAAATTATCCTCGCTGAGTAGGCGGTCAAAATCATCTAGAAGAGATTTAGCGACATTACTGTTGTCGAGCAGCAGATCGAGTCGTTTGTCGATTTCCTCTAGCTTAGGGTTTGTCGGCCATGTTTGAGTTGCTTTTTTTAGCTCTTCCTCAAAGCCAGCTTGGTCACCATTGATCATGGCCATTTGTGCTGCTCTTATATGGCCATTTGACACACGCATAAACGCGGCAATAGCACCTTCAGCTTTAGTTGAGTCAAAATCAGAGGATCTTTTTTTGAGAGCCTGGAGTATATTTTTGGCCTGAGCATAGTCACGAACATCCATAGCTTTGATTAAAGCATTACCGTTGCGAACGTATTCGAGAACGATGCGGCGCTCTGGTGCTGGCACGGTTTGTAGCACTGGTAAAAACTCACCAATGGCATAAGCCTCGGTAAGCCGCTTGGATGCGCTGTGTAGCTCATTGTATTCGAGGTGATTCTGGAATGCTTTAACAAGAGATTTGGCCTTGCGCATGGCCTCATTAGCTGCGGAGTCTATACCTGTTACCGTAGGCTCTACCCCCAGTCCTTCGGTGAAAAACTTGTTAATATCGGAGCCTTTCTTGAGATGCATTTTTGAGCTGCCATCTTGAAAAATGAGATTATAAAAACGGGTGCCGATGATGACGTGTTCAAAACGTCGTTGGATAAATAGCTGGGCCAGTAGAGCTTGATATTCAATTCTTGCCTGTAGCATGTTTAACTCACTTTTTCCTTGATGGGTTTTTTTGAGGGTTTCGATTTCTAGAATGCGCCTTTGCATTTCTTTAATCCTATATGATTCCGTGTGCGATGTGGCTTGTTTTGCATCGCCATTTTGTCTCCTCGGTAGACCGATTCTTAATTTGGTGTTGCTAGAAAGAGCGGTGCTGCCAGATCGCCTCATCCATTCAGCTTTAGCGATAATGCGTTTTTTTTCTTTTTCTAAATCGGCAATGTATTGTTTTGAGTTTTTGACAGTCCCCTTAGATAACATCGCTGCATAGATCGCGTTCGATAAGGAGTCGCAGATGCGGCCATCTCCTGAGTAGGTCGCTGCCCTAGGTAGAAAGGAAAAGCCGTCCCTTATTTTTTGAGAAACGGTAACATTTTTGGTATAAGGAGACACAGCCTCCAAAATAGAATTAATCGTAGTACGATATTCGAGAGCTTCCTCGGAGGTATTGGGAGAATCTGCCAAATATGCATCAAACATCCCCCCGAGCCTGTTGTCTCCCATGCTGAAAGTGCGACCCATAATGGTAATTGTTTCCTGAGTTGGGTCGACAAATGGGATTTCACTACCATACACCGATGTATTGGTGTTTTGGGATTTGATGGTGGTCGTGCTGCCACTATTATTTTGGGTATTTGTCTCTGTCTGGCCTTCATTGCTTGGGCTGTAAACTTGTGCAGCAGCAGGAAGACAAAGTGCGATGAGGATTATTAGTAATCTCATAGTTGTTAGGTAATTGTATATATTAGAAGTTCTCGAATGAGTGTGAAGATTCATATGTGTAGGCTATCACATTATTCTGCTTTGACCTCTTTGGCGACAGGCAAGCCTTCGCGGTTTACTTCTATTCTAAAGCTGTAGTTGTGACCTCGTTCGATGTTGATTCGGTCGATGTCTGGCGGTATGTGCAGGGGTATGATGCTAGACCCTGCTTCATTGTCATCTGACTTGATGCTGACCAGAAGGCCGCGCTCATTTTTAAGTATGATTCGTTCTGAAATTTCGCCGGTGATGCGATATTCGTTGCCGCTTAAGCTCGTGCCGCTCTCTTTAAGGTCTGCTAAGGGCATTTCGTTGAGGTTGGCAAAATATTGTGCCTGCTTACTGAGGTATGATTTGCCAGCAGCAAGCATGATAATAGTCATTACAAATGCCAGAACATAGCTGGTAAGCTTACTTTTTTTACTACTGTTGGAAGTTGATCTTCTCGGCATGGTTAATAATAATTTAGATGGTAATGAATGCTTTGTTTCTGCACCGAGGGGTTAGCCCCATCGGTGACGACACAACCCTTGGTAGGTTACAACGAGACCCACTAAAATGTGTAGTATTAGTAAGTAGTGACATACACTCACAGACTCGAATGAGGTTTCGGTGATGGCATCGATGGCATTGCGATAGCTTGGGCTCATTGACTCGATGCTCCCTGACCAAGCCCAATAAGCAGAAATAAAGGGGCGAGTTATCGATTCGATACTCTCGGGAAGTGCCAGTATAGCACCAGATAGTGGCAACTGAAAACCGACGAGATAGACGGATAACAGGGAAGATTGCTCAGCAGTTTTCATTGTCGCAGAAATACCCAAACAGATGAATGTCATCGCCGCATTGATCAGAATAAGAAAAACGACGTGATCAATGAATGCGGCATCCTTGCCGCTTGGGAATTTCCAGAATTGCTCAACGAAGAGGGCCATCCACAGCGACTGTATTAAAATCAGGCAACCCAGAAAAGCGATTTTACTTCCCAAGTAAGCTGCCGGCTTTATCCCTCCGAACTTTTCTTTTTCATAGATAAGGCGCTCCCCAGCAATTTCTCGAGCGGCGTTGTTTGATCCCATCAGTGAGAGTAGGATGACTTGAAACATGACGATGCCCGAGACAGCCGAGCCCACACTTAAATAGCTTTTTTCAACCATGGAGTGCTCTTGAATCTGTTGTATGACGCTTTCACCACGGTCAGAAAATCGTTTGATGTTCTCGTTGCCTCGCTCGTGAAAGAGGGCCACAAGAATTGGGAAACAGAGGAGGATGGCTAGTTGTAGATAAACCTGACCTTTGTTGCGGAAAAATATTTTCCATCGTCGCAATAAGAGTGTTAAAAACTGACTTATCGCACCGGGTGTCTCGGCTAAGACGGTTGGTGTGTGGATGACTTGTTCAGCTTCAGATAAATTATCATCAAGTAAAATGGTGATAGGTTTATTGGTGTCTTCGCTCGCTGTTTCATCCCTTTTTTCTTTTGTGTCTGGGGCTGGTTGATTTTTCTGTTTGGTAATTTTTCGGTAGTAGGCGTCTTTGTGTTTCTGCCATGATTGGTGCCATTTTTCAGATTTCTGTTTGGCAAGCCTTGGGTATACTTCCTCGGTATCATCTACTGAGAAGTAATGGGTCATCTCATCAGGAGGTCCGTGATAAGCGACACGCCCCTCATGAAGAACTAATACCGAATCGTAGAGATCAAGATGGGCCAATGAGTGGGTCACAGAGATTACCGTGCGTCCGTTGTGGTTAGAGAGTTGATGTAGTAAACGGACAACATCCCGCTCTGATCGAGGGTCTAGCCCCGAGGTGACTTCATCGCACAGTAGCAGTGGTGGACTTGTGACTAATTCTATGGCCAGGCCAAGCCGGCGTTTTTGTCCGCCAGAGAGGACTTTGACTGGGCGATCAGCGAGCTTTGAGAGACCAGTTTCACGAAGAATTTTGTCGATCCTTCGGTCGAGCTCTTTGAGGTTTTTGGTTTTAACTCTCAGTCGCATGGCTGACTCGATTGATTCGTCAACAGTGAGCTGGTCATATGCAATCGAGAATTGGGGGACATACCCGATCTCGGCTGGCTCAAAGTCTTGCTCCTTAGCCAAGTTTCTACCATTCCACAAAAGATCTCCCTCAGACTCTTCATTCAGGCCAGCTATTGTTTTGAGCAAGGTGGTTTTACCGCATCCTGATGGCCCAACAATAGCCATGAAGTGCCCATCGGGCACTTTCAATGATACCTCATCGATAATGTTAAATGCTTCACCCTCTTTTTGAACGGCAAAGCAGACTTTTTGAAGATCTAGCAAGAGACAATAGTTAATTTAAAAACGATTTTCACTTTAAGCAGGGTGACGAGTTCTGGCGAGAAGAAAACTTGTGAATTTAGCGCTTCAAGCTACGCTATCCAAGTGTCACGCAGGTCAAATAGACGTCGAAGTTCACAAAAGCAAAAAGCTGGTCAGTTGATCTCTGTCAATCGTCTCGCAATGAGGATTGTGATGATTTTTGTTATAAGCGTATTGCTGATGGCTTGCTGTGCTTACTATCTGGTCCAATCTTATCTACATGGTGACAAGTTTCGGGTTTTGATGGGTGAGCTGGTTGGTGATGCGGTAGCTGCTGAGGTCGAATTTGATTCTTTAGAGTGGCAGTGGTCAAAAGTGAGAACAGACGGATTTCATGGAAAAGGGATGGCAAACGTGAGAAGCGCATATGCCAAGAATTTGACGGCTAATTTGGGATTATTTCGGGTGCTTAGGGGGGAATGGTTTATTGAGGATCTGCAAATAGCTGAATTGTATGCGGATCTGAATGTAAGCAAAAATCGTGGAGGCTCTGATATCGAGGCGCGACTCAATCCAGAACAGTTGCTGGACTCTAAGAATACTGATAAGAGAGGGTTTCTCGGCGCCATACTGCCTGACCATGTACGGTTGCAGTCGCTTGATGTATCTAGCCTGAAACTGAAGGTTAAAACTAGTAGTGGTGTGATAGACCTTGTGGATGGTTTTTTGAGTGCAGACGAGAGACCAGGTCAAAAATACAGTTATGATTTTCAACTATCAGATGCACTCATTCATACACCGTGGCTAGAGGATTCGTTGCGCCTTGATTCTGCGAAGGGGAAATATGCCAATGGTGGCCTTTTTGTGCAAGAATCGTCATCTCGTATTTTCCGAAATGGTAACTTGTTACTCAGTGGTCAGCTAACGGAGGAGGGTTACCAATGGTTTGGCAACTTAGAAGATGTCGATGTTGAAGAGCTCATTGCTGAAGATTGGAAGAAAAGACTATCGGGCATTCTCCATACTGAATTCAATCTGGAGAGTAAAAAGGATGGGTTCAATACACGAGGTAGGATTGAGGTAAGCAACGGAGTGTTGACGGCTCTACCTGTACTTGATCGTATTGCTGCCTATACCAATACGAATCGATTTCGCCGACTTAAACTTACGGAATGCCAGCTCAATTATAACAGTCAGCACAGAGATTATGCGCCAGGCAAGCGTGTGCGTCTTGAGCTCAGTGATATTGTTTTAGTGAGTGAAGATCTTGTTCGAGTGATGGGTGACCTTGTAATTGATAACGGTAAGCTGAATGGTGAATTTCGCGTCGGAATCATGCCAGGCTTACTTTCACACATTCCGGGAGCTGAAACAAAGGTTTTTGAGTATGGGGAAAAAGGCTTACGATGGGCGCCCCTGCGAATAACGGGAACGATAGATAAGCCCAATGAAGACCTGAGTGAGCGTATCATTGCAGCAGCGGGGGAGCGAATCATTGAGTTGATACCTGAAACAGGCGAAGAGGTCCTCAGGCTTGCTCAGGACCAAGCGGTGGAATTGCCTGAAGCTGTAATCAACATCAGCGGTGAGATGCTTGAACAAGGAGATGAGGTCCTGAAGGAGGGGATTGATGTTCTGCGTGAGGGAGTTGACAGCGCGCTGGATTTAATACCGGGATTGAAACCACCCGGGAGAAAATGAACAAAGCTGGCTAGTTACCAGCTTGAACGATGAATTTTTTCCCTCGGCCACTAATCCAGGCGGTGCGTGCGCTATCAATGAGTGCATCGAGAGTCGTAGCTTTAGAGATATGAAACTCAACTGTCTTGGCATGGGTGGTGGAGGGGTATTGCTTGATCACAGCTGAATCGCTATTCACCTCAATTTGCTGACTCACTTTGTTGAGGAGATCTTTACCGCGTTGGCTGAGATCAGCTCCCAAGTTGGAGGCTCCTTGAACAACTGGCTTAATAAAATAAAAACGAGCAAGCGAGTTGCCGGAGGTATCGATGACGACCTCGGTGACACTAATATTGCCATCTATGATGTAAGCATGTTGGCTGATTGATGTGATGCGGTCCAGAGCTACTATGTAGCTACCACCGGGCAGGTCTGCTTGCCAAAATCTTTTAGGCCCACTTGCTTCAGAGGTATTGTTTTTTGCCGATTTTTCCTCAGACTGGGCCTTGCCTTCATGAGGTAGAATGAGCAGGCATGATAAGATGAACAATGCGGCTCTTAGCTGTATGTATGAGGTTTTCATAATCTTTTCTGGTTGAGTATTTACTATTCATTGAAAATAAAGTTTCGTCAAAACCTTGATCATGAAAAAATAGAAGACTAGTTATTGATTTGTCATGGCGAGCTACCGACCAAATGTTGCAGTGTTAATGTTGAACCGTAAGGGTAAACTGCTGGTTTGTGAACGCCGAAATCAAAAAGGAGCCTGGCAATTCCCGCAGGGTGGGGTCGATGCTGATGAAAAATTGATTAAGGCGCTGGCGCGGGAGGTGGAAGAGGAGATAGGCTTGCCATGGAAAAGTTATAAAGTAATGGAGAAGCGCGACGGCTATTCTTATTTGTATCCCGATCAGGTTAAGAAAAAGAAGATGTATTTCGACGGGCAGGAGCAGACTTATTACTTATGCAAGTTGAAGAAATCTGCGCCTGATATCGATCTTGATCGGCATAAAAAACCTGAATTTGAGCGCTATAAGTGGATTTGGCCGGAAGATTTTAAATTGAAATGGTTGCCGGAATTTAAGCGGCAGGTTTACCGTGCCGTGATGTTAGATTTTTTTGAGGTGCGACTTTGATTATACAGCGCATCTAATTGGTGTTTTTTCAGCTGGATAAAGGGTGCCAAGCTATGCTTTCGAGCTGTTGAATAATAATAAATGTATAATAAGACACAAATCCTGCTTGGCTAAGTCGTTGGGTGGGCGTAAGGACGAGCACGTGCCACAGGGCGCGATCAGCAATAACACAAGTATACCATGAGCTTTCTGCCTGAACCTTTCAAACATCCATACGAGATCAATCCAAATTACCAAAAGAGCGTTGCCTACTTCAGCTCTGAATTTGCTATTGATCAGACTCTCAAAATTTACTCCGGAGGTCTTGGCTTCTTGGCTGGCTCCCATATGCGAAGCGCCTACGATTTGAAGCAGAATGTGATCGGTATAGGCATCCTTTGGACCTATGGCTACTACAATCAAACGCGTGGGGATCACCGCGAGATGGCGGTTCAGCAGAGGAAGAAGATGTATCACTTCCTCCAGGAAACCAACATCAAGTTTACCATTAAGATTCATGATCACGATGTCTGGGTAAAGGCAATGTATCTTCCTGCGGATGTGTTTGGCTCTGCTCCTATGTTTCTGCTGACGACTGATCTTGAGGAGAATGATACAATGTCCCGCACGATTTCCCATCGTCTCTATGATTCAGACTTTTTGACACGTATCGCTCAGTACATTTTGCTTGGTATTGGGGGTGCTACCTTGCTCGAGAAGCTCGGAGTAGATCCTGATGTGTGGCACATGAATGAAGCTCATGCATTGTCAGCTGCTTTCCACCTCTACGCGAAGCATGGCTCATTAGACGAAGTCAAGAAGCGCATGGTCTTCACCACGCACACACCCGTTGAGGCAGGTAATGAAAAGTCGAGCTTTGACCTACTCCATAAGTTCACCTTCTTCAACGGACTGAGCCTGGAAGAGGCTCGCAAAATCTGTGATGTTGAAGG
Source organism: Oceaniferula sp. (assembly GCA_965657565.1). GTDB lineage: Bacteria > Verrucomicrobiota > Verrucomicrobiia > Verrucomicrobiales > Akkermansiaceae > Oceaniferula. The sequence goes on along the minus strand of CBFHPA010000001.1, from coordinate 22,121 downwards.
TGATGAATTTAACCACACGCTTGCGGCACTACGTATCAGCCGTAAAGCAAACGCGGTATCTAAGTTGCATGGCGATGTTTCCCGCGAAATGTGGAAAGGCCACGATGGAATTTGTGAGATCGACCACGTCACCAACGCCCAAAATAAGAAATACTGGGTAGATCCGCAACTCGAGTCTGCACGTGCAGCTGGGGACGTTCACGCATTGGCCAAGCGCAAGCGTGAACTCAAAAAGCTCTTGTTCAAAGAAGTTGCTGACCAAACAGGTCGACTTTTTGATCCAGATTACTTGACCATTGTCTGGGCACGTCGATTCGCTGACTACAAGCGTGCGGATCTTGTTGCTCGTGATATCGAGCGTTTCGAGGCGATGCTCAACAACACAGATCGCCCGGTTCAAATTATTTGGGCGGGTAAGCCATATCCTAAGGACTGGGGCGCAATTGATACCTTCAATCACCTGATTCACCTGACACAGCATTACCCAAATGCTGCTGTGCTTGTTGGATATGAATTGTCACTTTCCAAGCTACTCAAAGATGGCTCCGACATCTGGCTCAACAATCCTGTCGTGACCCGCGAGGCTTCTGGAACATCTGGCATGAGCGCGGCGATGAACGGTAGTGTCAACTTTTCAACCTATGACGGTTGGGTCTGCGAATTCTCGAAAGATGGCCATAACTCCTTTGTTATCCCAGAGGCTGATCCAGCTTTATCTGATGAAGCTCGCGACCAGCATGACATGCTTGGTTTTTATCAGCTTCTTGAGACAGAAGTGTTACCCTCTTACTATGACGAAGAGGGTAGTTGGTGGAATATTGTGCTCAACAGCATGAATGAGGTAGTGCCATTCTTCGATTCTGACCGGATGGCTGATGAATACTATACTAAGATGTATTCCTAATTCATCCTGATATAGGACAAATCAACCGCTATATTTTTCAGCCCCGAGTTTCTTGCAAGAGACTCGGGGTTTCTTTTGCTTGTTTCTACTCGAAAGCGATATCTGAGTGCTTTCTCTGGCTTAACAGAGTCTGACCATATCACGGATGAACTGGCGCCATAGATAGAAAAGACCACGCATGGTGTAGCGGAACTCCTTATCACAAACAGGAGTGATGATCCCTTGCTCTAGGTTATGATCAATCTGGCATTGAAGTTCATATTCTAAATCTTGTTCAAGTTGGTCTGGGTCAGGAATACTCAGATCGCTCTCATCAAACCCTTGTTTGTGGAGGAAGTTGGTATGTTGCTGCAGTAATTTCACAACACTCTCGTTGACGCAGCTGATTTGATTCCAGTGCACCGAGGGCGAAGGCTTGAGAGTAGGAGAAAATGGGAAATTGGTCGTTCGCCATACCCCATTGGCAACGTCTTTTGAGGTGATTGTAATATATGAAAAAGTGGCACTAGTATGCTCACAGAGGCAGAGAGAGGCTACCGATTTTGTCTCTGCGTTCCAGTATAGTTGATATAATTGGTCTACTCCGCCAAGGTTCCAGCCACAGTTGCTAATATGCTCAAAACCTGAATTTTCCAAAGTGTCTACATACTCATGAGCATTGGGAAAAGCGTGGAGGTTGACAGATGATCGTTGTCTGAGCTTGTTTTTGAGAGGCATACGCTGGTTGCGAATGCGGGTCAGTAATTCAACCCATGGCAGAAAAAACCACGCGGACATAGCGATGATCCCGGCTAGTAATGATTCAAAAATATAATAAAAGCAGAGTCCCGAGGCCAGAAGCATGACTAAGGCTCCTAATTTACGCAGTGCGATAGTCTTGCAGGAACGCAGAGCATAACCAAAGATAATAATGGCAATAACAGTGTAGAGTTCCTTCATGAAAACGATATCAAAATCAGCAGGGTAGAATGTAATGTAGCATCATGAACAGACATAACTTATTGGCGAAGTTGTCATGTGCAAGTTGTTGTATAATGGCATGTTTAAACATGGATTGCAACTTGTGAAAATAGTGATGAAGGATATGCTTAGTATATGGCAATTGAGACTTTTGATGGAATAAGTCCAGACATTGATGGCAGCGCTTTTGTCGCGCAGAGTGCTGATGTGATCGGACGGGTGAGTATTGGAGAGCAGGCTAGCGTGTGGTACAACACAACTCTTCGCGGGGATATTCACGAAATAGTTGTTGGGCCAAAATCTAATATTCAAGACAATGCTGTTTTACATTTGGCTGATGATTATGGGGTCTACATTGGCGAGCTTGTGACGGTGGGGCACAGTGCTATTATACATGCATGTACGGTTAAAGATGAGGTGCTTGTTGGGATGGGGGCATGCATCTTAGATGGAGCGGTGATAGGTGAGCGATCAATTATTGGAGCCCATGCACTTGTGACCGGAGGTACGGAAATTCCACCTGGATCGTTGGTGCTGGGTAGTCCGGCTAAAGTTGTCAAAACACTAGACTCGGAACAGCAAGAGGGCATTAAGCATTGGGCCGAGAAGTATGTAAAAGTATCACGTCAATACCTCAGCCGAGCCAATGATGGAAAAGTAGCAGAGCCTGCCAGCTAGATAAGACACTACTGCAAAGAAAGCATCTTAAGATTTATTATGAAAGATCATGTCAAGGTTGAGCCTGTTGCGCTGATGCCAACTTCTGCTGGGTGTGCGGTATTCCTCGGAGATGGTAAAAAAGCCATTGTATTCTATGTTGAGCCGGCAATAGGCGCATCCATCAATGCTGTAATGTCTGGCGTGAAGCCTCCTCGACCCCTGACGCATGATTTGTTTTCCCAAATGCTGGATGCATTTGGCGCCAGAGTTGACAAAGCCGTGATTGTGAAAGTTGACGGTGAGATTTTTTACGCACGATTATTCATCACTGCTGAAAATGAGATCATGGAACGTAAGGTGGTGGAGATTGATGCCCGCCCAAGCGATTGTCTAGCACTAGCAGTAAGGCAGGGAGCATCTATTTATGTGCGTGAACATGTATGGGATGAGCTTCGTGACATGTCTGATGTCCTTACAGAATTGAAGGAAAAGGGCGGGGAGGTGAGCGGCTATTCCAGCGAAGAACTCTTCGATGCCGACGATGAAAATCAAGATGATCAGTGATCTTCTACATGGCGGCGCGCGTAGTCGAGGGCTTGCTCTCTCGAATTGATTGTTTCCTCTAGTTGAGCGGTTTGAATTTGAGTGAGGATTTCACTGAACTCTGGGCCTGGACTCATGCCCATGGCGATTAAGTCATTACCGTTGATTAGCGGCGGAGGGATCAGCGGTTGGGCAGCAAATTCCTGCTCCTTTGACCTTAAGAAGTCGTAGTTTTCGGTGAAGCCATTACTGCTTGCGCAATCGACACGGTGTAGCTCCATCTCTAGCTCAAAGGTGGTGCGCGCCATGAAACGCTTTACCTTGGCGGTGCGCATGTTTTGCACGTTCATGAAATTCATGTGATTAGCCACCATGGCACAGACGTCATCAGTTGTTTGCTTGGAATACTTGAGGCGCTGACAGATGGTCTGCGCCATTTCAGAACCAACACGATCATGACCATTGAATCGAATACGGTCGTCACCTTCATCATAGCTATAAGTAGCGGGCTTGCCGATATCATGGAGCAACACTGCTAACGCGAGTTCCTTTGTTGGCTCGCTAGCGAGCATCTCAAGCATAATCCGAGTGTGTGTATAAACATCACCCTCGGGATGCCACTGCGGGGGCTGCTCACAGCCAATCAGGTCATATATTTCAGGTATGATATGTCGCATCAGCCCACTTTCCGTGAGTAAATCAAGGCCATGCGCACGGTTAGCTGATGTGATGATTAAGTTGAACTCATCGCGAATTCGTTCGGCACTGATTTGAGCTAAAAGATCAGCATGCTCGCAAATAGCGGTCCAAGTCGTTGGCTCAATTGTGAAGTTGAGGCTAGTCGCAAATCGAATTGCGCGCATCAGCCTCAGCGCATCCTCTTGGAAGCGTTTGCTGGGATTGCCAATGGCACGCAATTGTTTTGCTTCGATGTCTTGTATGCCCTCGACGTAATCTATAATCTCGTCGTTGTTTGGCTTTTGGAATAGCCCGTTGATGGTGAAGTCACGTCTTGCGGCGTCCTCTTCGGCATTTGTGAAAGTTACCTGCTCAGGATGCCGCCCATCTTGGTATGAACCATCATGTCGAAAAGTCGCTATTTCGAACGGGAAGCCGTCTGCTTGAACGAGAATGACGCCAAAGTGTGCGCCGATATCATTCGAGTGTGGGAAGATCGCCTGAATTTCATCGGGTGTTGCAGATGTTGCGATGTCATAGTCTTTTGGCTCAATGCCGATAAGTATGTCTCGCACGCAGCCACCGGCAAAATAGGCGGTGTGACCACCCTCGCATAATCGATTGATGGTTGCATAGGCAGCTGCTTTTAGGTCGGGCACATGCCTATTTAGGCAGAATTCCAATCATTTTGCATGGTAATTATCAGGCTTCTTCTGCAGCCAAATAGGCTTGCAAGCAATAGTAGCGCAGGGTAAACGGCTCTCCCCGTCATCGGTGCCGGCACACCAAATCCTGTTTGATCACCTAATGAAACTATCTAGCTTGTTAAGTTCCAAACAAGTCATCCTCAATTTAGAGGGTGAGGTATGTTCTGACGCTCTTGCGCACATGGTGGACCATCTCATTGCTCGTGGATGCCTCAATGCTGACCATCGGGATGAGATTGTTGGGTTGCTTGAGGAGAGGGAAGTTCAAGTTAGCACCGGTATCGGCTCTGGTGTAGCCATCCCACATGCTTTTTCAGATACTGTGGATCATGTTGTGGCTGCATTTGGTAGATCTGACGAAGGTATAGATTTTGAAGCGATAGATAATTCTCCGGTAAATCTTGTGATGCTACTTATTGTGCCTGAAACGCAGCGCAATATGCATTTACAAACCTTAGCAGCTATTGCCAAAATGTTTCATAATTGTTCAATTCGTCAGCAGCTGCATGATGCAGAGACAGTAGAGCAGGTATTGGATATTTTTGATTCTGACTCTTCCAGTGTTCGTGCAGGAGGTGAAAACTAGCGTGCTCGTAAAATACATATTTAGACCATGATGATACAAAAATTAGAGGCGGCTTTGTCGCAGGCGCTCGATGTCTCAGGCGTTGATCTGCCTGAAGGGTTCCAGGTGCAAGTAGAGTCGGCTGCGGATCTTCGATTTGGAGATTATCAAAGTAACGCAGCCATGGTTTTGGCAAAACGTCTTCGCACTAACCCGCGTGAGTTTGCTGCGAAGCTGATCGAGGTGATGGACCTGGGTGATCTAGCTGTAGCCGACATAGCAGGGCCTGGATTTATCAATTTCAGGGTGAGTCGTTCTGCATGGAGTAAGAGAATGTCTTCCTTACTTGGTGATGATCGTCTTGGCGTGGAATTGGTAAGCCCCGCGCAGACCATTGTAGTTGATTTCTCGGCACCCAATGTAGCAAAGCCGATGCATGTGGGTCATATTCGTTCGACGATTATTGGCGATAGTCTGTCTCGCATTGCCCGTTTTCTTGGTCATGAGGTCATCACAGATAATCACATTGGTGACTGGGGGACTCAATTTGGTATGATCATTCATGGATGGAAAACTGTATTGAATGATGACGACCTGAAAGCTGACCCAGTCGCGGAATTGTTACGTGTATACCGTTCGGTGAACGCGCTTTGTAGTGAGGATGATGCGGTGCGCGAAATTTGTAAACAGGAGCTGGTAAAACTTCAGGGTGGAGATGAGGAGAACTTGAAGATTTGGGAGAAATGCGTGAACCTATCGAAACAAGGTTTGCAGGGGATATATGACCGGCTTGATGTTGGTTTCGATTACTGGTATGGAGAGAGTTTTTACAATGAACGTCTTGCTCCGCTTGTTGATGAGATGATTGCAAGTGGTGTTGCTCGTGAGAGTGAGGGTGCCATTTGTGTGTTTTTTGACGGTGATGCTAAGCTTGATGAAAAGCCGGCGATTGTTCGTAAAGCTGACGGCGGTTTCTTGTATGCAACCACGGACTTGGCTACCATAGACTTTAGGGTTCAAGAATGGAATGCGGATCAAATCTGGTATGTGGTAGGTGCTCCTCAGCAACTACATTTCCAGCAAATCTTTGAGGCTACCCGCAAGCGTGGCCAGCATCCTAGCATGCATCACATTGCGTTTGGTTCTATTCTTGGTGAGGATCGTAAACTAATGAAGACCAGAAGTGGTGATAATGTTCAACTTGTTGATGTTCTTGATGAGGCGGTTGAACGTGCAGATCGTGTCATTGGAGAAAAAAATCCAGACATGGACCCGTGTTTGAGATCAGAGGTTGCCTCCATTGTTGGCATTGGTTCGGTGAAATTTGCTGAGCTTTCCCAGCACCGTATGACTGACTATGTGTTCAGCTGGGATCGGATGCTCGCGCTACAAGGCGATACAGCCCCATATTTGCAATACAGTTATGTTAGGGTGCGCTCAATTTTCCGTAAACTCGGAGACCAGACAAATATCGACCCAGCAGCTTTGGCGATTGAAGCAGATGCAGAAGTGCATTTGGCGCGTATGCTGGTGCGGTTTGGTGAGACAGTTCCCACATTGCTGGATGACTTTAGACCAAACCTCCTAGCAAATTATCTGCTTGAGTTAGCAAAAGCTTTCCACTCGTTTTTTGAGGCTTGTCCTGTGCTGAAGTCTGAGGGGGACACTCAAAATACACGCCTTGCGTTGTGTGACCTTACAAGTCGGGTGCTCGAAAAAGGCCTTGGTTTGTTGGGTATCGATGTGCCTGAACGGATGTAGGTTTAGTCTTTTTCTTTTCTTGCTACCCCGGAAAGCCTGTTTTTCAACCTCGTGCCCAGTCTTGTTTGCTGAGGATTAGATTTTGCATTCATCGTCTGTGAAGATCGAGAATGAGGTTTGGTTCGACTTATTGCGTATGATTTTGAGTTCCTTGGAGTATCTTTTTCCTTACACAAGGTCTTTTGAGATGATTGCTTGTTAGCTTTCTGTTTGGGGTGATTTGTCTTCACGTGGACAGTAGTATGGGTGGTGCCATTGCTTGGGCTTTTTGAGGCCTTCTTTTTGTGGTGCTTATATGAGTGTTTTTTGTGATCTGATTTTTTGTATTGATTCTTGTGTTTGTCGATACGTTGATGACTTTTGTGGCGATCTGAGTGATAGTTGCTCGGTTTTGAACAGGTGACATAACGGCTGCCACTTTTGCGATACCATGTGTTGCCATGGGTGTAATAGCGGTGACCACCCACATAGGTGGTGCGGTAGCCATAGGGCAGGTGTGATATGCCATGGTAGTGATGGGAGCGACCGATCGTTCCGTAGTATCCATAGGGGCGAGCGCAGGTGACATAGTGGCTGCCACTACGTCGATACCACCTAGATCCACAATAGTAGTAGGGCGAGCCGCTCACGTAGATTGTGCGGTAGCCATGTGGTAGGGTTGTGAATGTAGCACTTGTCGAATAGCTTGTTCCGGTATTCCCGCTGTTATAATAATTGGGGTCTACACATGAACTCAGAGATAACGCAGATAGAATCGTTAATAGGAGGAGAGAAAATGAATGATTCATAATGAGGTAGGACGAAGCGTATTTGATATTATTCAATTTTTTCTTGCTGAAATCAATGTCGTTTCAAGCCAGTATGAAGATGTTCTTGAATATCCCTCCGATTTTGCCGCGCATAAAAGATGCTGATGCTTGCAATTCTGATATAATATGGCGCAATGCCCTGTGTGGACACGGAACAATGGATTGCAGCAGACTGGGCGCACTGCTGGCATCCTTTTACTCGGCAAGATGATTGGGTAAAGGGGGAGCCTGCAGAACCATTGGTTCTCGTTGACGGTGACGGCTCATGGTTGACTGATTCTGAGGGCAGAAAGTATATTGATGGCAATTCTTCTATATGGACAAATATACATGGACACAGCCATCCGGTAATTAATCAGGCGATTATTGATCAGGTTAATAAGGTAGCGCACACTAGTTACCTGGGCTTCGCCAATCCAAGGGCGAGCGAGTTAGCCGCTCGTTTGTCGGCTTTGTTTCCACCGCAGACATTGGAGCGGGTCTTTTTTTCGGACGATGGCTCAACGGCAGTTGAGTGCGCTCTGAAGATGGAAATTCAATATCGAATGCAGGTTGGTCAAGCTGAGCGCATCCATTTTCTTGCATTTGATATGTCTTATCACGGTGACACATTAGGGGCGGCATCCCTCGGCGGAGTGGGGGAGTTTTTTGAGCCTTTCAGGAAGTTTGGCTTTCCAGTGAAGCATTTAAATGGCCTCGATGAACTTCATGCTCTCGATGATGAAGCGATTAGCAAAACAGCAGCTGTTATTATTGAGCCGCTCGTGCAAGGGGTGAACCAAATTCGGCCATGGCCAGAGGGCATGCTAGCGCAACTCAGAAAATGGTGCGACCACCATGGTGTGCACCTCATTCTTGATGAGGTAATGACTGGGTTTGGGCGTACAGGTAAAATGTTTGCCTGCCAACATGAGGATGTCATTCCTGATTATCTATGCTTAGCCAAAGGTCTCAGTGGTGGTTATATGCCATTGGCAGCAACGATGGTTCGTGGTGAAATTTATAATGCCTTTTTAGGTGATGCAGATAAGGCTTTCTACTATGGCCATAGCTATACTGCAAATCAGTTAGGCTGCGCAGCCGGGCTGGCTAGTTTGGAGGTTTTTGAGCAAGAGCAAACGCTTGAGCATTTACCTGAGAAAATCGAATGTCTCGCAACCCAGCTCAAGGAATTGGCTAACGAAGAATTACTCGTTTATGAGGTTAGGCAATGCGGGCTGATTGCAGGAATCGAACTGCGTCGTGGAGACGGTCAGATATTTGATAGATCCCATAGGGTCGGAGAAAAAGTGGCGGTGATGGCCCGTGATTATCAGGTTCTGACAAGGCCAATTGCAGATACCTTGGTGGTGATGCCGCCCCTTTCTATTTCACTTGATGAGATTAAGTTACTATGTCGTGGGCTTGGCTCTGCGGTCAGGGATTATAGAGTAACATGTAAAATATAGTGGATGCGGGGAAAATTAATGAGGTGATGGGTGCTCCTTGAGCAGGCCATGACTCACCAGCTTGGTCATGATTTCCGCGATCAGCAAACAGGCCAATAAACATGCAATCTCCCAGCATATAGGCTCAAAAACACCGAAAACGAGGCTGTTATTTGATCATATTGTCTATTGCGCAGGAGAGATTAAAAATTAATACCATTTTGTACGAGACAATTCCACGCCAGTATGGTTTCCAATGTCCATGCAGTCATTATTTTGACTTCTAACTAATAAATAATCCTTATACATATATTACAGATGGAAACGGTAACAAAACGTGATCTCGTTATTAAACTGAGTAACAAAACAGGAATCGGGCAAGCTGAAGTGCTTCAAGTGATCGAAACCATGATGGATACTATCACCGGGGAGCTTGCTAGTGGTAATGCCGTAGTGATGAGGAACTTTGGTTCATTCCAAGTCCGTGAAATGAAAGGTAAGGTAGGCCGTAACCCTAAAAATCCTGGTCAGGATATGAAGATTCCACCTCGTGCAATCGTCAAGTTTAAGCCCGGTAAGGAAATGAAAGAGAAAGTTGCTCGCATTCTTCCTCTTATCCAGCAAGAGCAGTAATCGCTCACCAAGCTAATGAGTCTTACGTCGAAAAAAAAAGAGTTGCTCGAAGAGCTGAGTTTTTTTCACGATTGGACTGAGCGGTACGAATATGTCATAGGCTTAGGAAAGAAACTCAAGCCATTCCCTGCGGAGAAACAGACTGAGGACCGCCTCATTAAAGGCTGCCAGTCTCAGGTTTGGTTGGATGCTTCTTATGAGGACGGGGTCATGCACTATATTGCTGATTCGGATTCTTTAATCACCAAGGGTATGATAGCCTTATTTGTCCAGGTTTTGGATGGTGAGACACCCGAGGACGTGCTGCAGGCTGATATGAGCTTCATTGATGATACAGGGCTGAAAGAACATTTGGCACCAACACGTGCGAATGCCCTCAATCTGATGGCAACACAGATGAAGCAGCGGGCGCTGGATTTCGCCAGTCAGTAATGTGAATACACCATGAGAGGTATCACTTGCGCGATGCCAACCAGATCTGAATTTCTTCAGCTGATTTTTTGCCGATACCAGGTACTGATTCCAGCTCTTTTGCATTCGCTTTTCGGATACGCTTTACCGAGCCAAAACGCCTCAGTAGAGCCTCTTTGCGCTTGGGCGACATCGCTGGGCAGTCGTCCAGAAAACTTTCGCGAACGCGCCTCCGCAAGAGAAGTTCGTTGTAGTTATTGGCAAAGCGGTGAGCTTCATCACGAATGCGTTGCATGAGCTTGAGCGCCCCTGAATCGTGAGAGAGTAGTAAAGGGTCGCTCGTTCCTGGCCTAAAAATTTCTTCTCGTTGTTTAGCAAGACCTATTACGGGGAGATCGTGTAAACCAAGGCGTTGTAGCTCTCTGACCGCCATGCCCAGTTGACCCTTGCCACCATCGACAATGACGAGATCTGGAATAAGTAGAGGTGATTTACCCTCTCGGGCAAGTCGTCGCAATGCCTCAAGAGGCTGCTCTTGAGTATGCTCTACGTCAGAAATTTTATTTTCTAGTAAGATTCGAGAGTAGCGCCTTTTGACCACCTCCGCCATACTTGCAAAATCATCCTGGCCCTGAACGGTTTTGATGCGATAGCGGCGGTAGCTTTTATTTTCTGGGCTGCCATTCACAAACCGCACCATCGAAGCGACAATATGATTGTTTGATACATTGGAGATATCAAAGCATTCCATGATATGAAGCTTGTCAGGCAGGCTGAGTGCCTGCTGAAGCTCTGCCAGGTCCTCGCTAGGTTGAACAGTGCTGGGTATAGATCCTCCACCCCGCGCAAAGCTTCGAGCGGGGCTGAGTGATTTTTCTAAGTTATCGATGATGTCGCGCAGACGCGCAGCTTTTTCATATTGAAGTTTTTCGGATGCTAGCTGCATCTGTTCACGTAATCCATCGAGTCGATTTTTTTTGCCTTTACCCACGAGCAGTTCAACCACCACCAACACCCAGGCTCGATAATCTTCCTCGCTGATTTTGTCGACACATGGCGCGCTGCATGAGCGGATGACATCAGCATGACAGTGTCGATACTCACTTTCGCCTGGATTTCTGGGCTTGCATGTCCGCAGTCCAAATTCGCGGTTTATCCACTCAAGGGTTGATCGGATCGCTACAGAGTGAACGAAAGGCCCGAAGTAGCGGGCGCCATCGTCTTTTTTTAGCCGGGTCAGCATGAAGCGCGGCAGGGGGTCCTTGAGCTGGACCTTAACCATATAAAAGCGCTTATCATCACGAAGGCTTACATTATAGCGAGGCCGATATTGCTTAATTAACTTACTCTCGAGGATGAGAGCTTCTTGTTCATTGCGGACGATTTGGATATCGAAATTTGCAATGCTATCAATGAGAGCGCGTGTTTTCCGATCCGCTCGCATCTTTCGTGAGGGCATGAAATAGCTACTTAGGCGTTTTTTGAGGTCACGCGCTTTACCGACGTAGATAATGCCCCCTAGACGATCACGCATCAGGTAAACGCCAGGTTTGTGCGGCGTGTCTCTGAGTTTCTGCTGAATTTCTGATGTGCTCATCGATGGTAGTGACAAAGATTCGAACAGATGCCTCTAAAATCAAAGGCGATAATCGTGAGTAGTTCCCTTCTAGAGAGGAGTTTAGGGCTTGTTTTCTGACTGACAAGCATGGTCTTATTTTCATTGGAATTCGGTCATTGAGACTTGGCTTTCCCCGTGCTTGCACAGAGCAAAAATCGGACTACACTAAACGTGAACAATTTCTATGAAATCAAATATTCTCAAACATAGCTTGCTGTCTGCGGCGATGCTGGCTTCTGCACAGTCTTTAATAGCCGCTGAATCTGCGGCAGGCAATATCTCTAGTCAGGTCAAGAGCGAGGACATTATTGAAATACTGCACAAAGGTGGGTTCATGATGTGGCCATTGGCTGTGTTATCCGTGATCTGCGTAGTTTTGATTCTACTCTACTTTTTCACGATTCGCCGCAATGCGGTGGTTAGCGATAAATTTATGAGTGCTGCCGAGGCTCTAATCAGAAAACGTGATTACCTTGGGCTTGTGGCTCAATGTCAGAGACAAAATCAGAGTGTAGCTCGCATCACGGAGAAGACACTTGATTTTATGACTAAGAATACGGGTACGACATTCAAGGAGGTCAGAGAAGTTGCCCAAGCTGAAGGTTCCAGACAGGCCGGTATTCTTACCCATCGCATTAGCTATCTTAATGATGTTGGAACGATTGCGCCTATGGCGGGGTTACTTGGCACGGTGATTGGAATGATTCGTGCTTTTATGGAAATTGCGGATGGAAATCATGAGCCGGGTGCGCACGCAATCAAACTTGCAGAAGGAGTGTATCAGGCGTTGGTTACCACAGCAAGTGGATTGGTTATCGGCATAACAGCAGTTATATTTTACTCTATTTTTCGGGGTAGAGTCCAAAAGTATATTGCCGAATTAGAGGCGGCAGCCACTCACTTAATGGCACTACTAGCGGCGCAGTATAATAGGAGGGGAGGGGTTGCCCCACAGCCTGTTTACACAAATGACCCCGACGAACAAGGTTATGGTAACGATACTGTACGCAGGCATGCCGTAACTCGTGATCAGGCATCTGCTTCATCTGATAGACCATCCAATGATAGTCCTGAAATTCATGGAATTTAAATCCAGGGAACCTCTTCCACGTCGATGAAATTTCAAACCAGAGAGCCTGAATCCGCCGATTTCCCATTGGCGCCGATGATAGACGTCGTGTTTCTTCTGTTGATCTTTTTCATCGCAACTATGCAATATGCTCAAAAAGAACGGGAACTCAATGTGTCAGTCCCTGTTGCTGAAGAGGGAGCCGATGCGAGGCAGACTGTTGGCGAAATAATAGTTAATGTGCGCGATGATGGCAGCGTGGTCGTGGACAGTGCGGACATGACACAAGATGAGCTCTACGAAAAATTATCGCGTATTGCAGCCGTGCACAGAAACCAAGCTATCCGAATTCGCGGTGCTGGTAAGGTAGAGTATCAGAAGATTGTTGAAGTGATTGATATTTGCCAGAAAGCGGGCATACCCAACATTTCATTTGCTACTCGAGTCCAAAAAAAGAGCCAGTAGGCTATGGTTTTTGTTTCACACTAAGCTATAAGTAATTCAGACCGAATCGATTTCCTTTATGAAAAGCAACATGCCAATAGTAGCTCTGGTGACATGGGTATTCCTAAACTTGGCGCTGGGTCAATCTACCTTGTATGCACAAAACACACCGTTGGTATCAGACCCGGCTCAGGATCAATTTGAATTTTGCAAACACTTATACCGTGACGCAAATAGCACAGAGGAGCTCGACCTCAGAGTTGAGGCTTACCAGCGTGTTATCCCTCATTTGTTGTCATACATAGAGCGTTATCCTAACCACCCGAATACCCAAGCTGCCAGTTATTATTTGGGTGAATGTTATTATCAATCAGGATCCTTGGATGAGGGTAAGAGAATACTTCATGGGGTCATTAATCGTTTTTTAGAGGGGCGCTACGTTGCTCTGGCGTCAAATAGGCTGGGCTATGATGCGTATAATCAAAAAAAATATAGCCAAGCAGCAGTCCATTTTGGCCGAGTCGCTACAATGGCGACAACTGCCGAGGAAAGATATCGAGGCCGATATCAAGAGGCGTCGTGTTTTAGATATGCCGGCAATGTTGATGATGCCATTCAGTCTTTTTTAATGGTAGAGCAGTCCGAGGAGGCGCCTGCCAATTACCGTGAGAGCGCTCGGCTGAAGTTAGCTCATCTTTATTTGGGCAAGAAGGAAAGCGGTGAAGCTAGGGAGAAGTTTGAAGCTTTGATGGTGCCCGAGGTCGAAGCCAATATACGTATTGAGGCAACTCTCAATGTTGGCTTGTTGGCTCTACAGAACAAAGAAGTTGAAATCGCGAAAGAGTGCTTTGAGGTCGTGCTAAGTTCTAATCAGGAGAAGTTCAAAGCCAGTGCTCAAGCGGGTTTGATGAACAGCATGTATACGGCTAAAGATTACCAAGGGGTGTTGGATGTCATGAAGCAGGGAGGGTATCTAGGCTCTGCTGCCACTGAGGCAGTCAAATACGCTATTGCCGGGCGGAGCGCCTACCAACTAAAATCATACAATGAAGCGATACGACTCTTTTCGAAAGCTGAGAGCCAAGAACCAATGTCAGCAGAGGCTTTCGAAGCTAGTTACTTTCGATTACTTTGTTTTTATAACATCAAGGGTGCTAATATCCCGAAACAAGTAGATGCTTTTTTGGAAATTTATCAGGGGCAGTATCCCAAGCATGAGAGGATCCATAAGGCTCTTCTGATGAAAGCAGAAACACTCTTTGATGCTGAGAAGCATCGTGAGGCGGCTTCCGCATACAATCAGATTGATTCAGAAATTATCGGGGGCTCAAATCAGGCTAATTTGTATTACAAAAGGGGTTGGTGTCTATCTCTATCGGGTGATCACAACGGTGCAGTACGTGACTTTACCTCCTTTTTGGCCAGACATGGTGATGATGAGCGTGCTGCTGATGTTATTGCGATGAGAGGAAAGTCATTTCTTGCGCTTGGGGACCGTATTTCAGCTCTCAAGGACTTTGACTTGCTGATCAAGCGTTATCCCAAAGATAAGTTGGCAGCTCTAGCATGGCAAAACAGTGCAAAAATAAGGAAAGAGGATAAAGACTATGCAGATATGATACGTCGCTATGAGGCATTGCTTAGTGGATTTTCTGACCTAAGTGATGACACCTCTGCTAATGCTCACTACTGGATAGGTTGGGGCAACTACCAGATCAAAAAATTTCCTGAAGCCATTAAGGCGCTTGAGGAAGCCAGTCAGCTAGATTCGAAAAAGTATGGGCTCAACAGTGGCATGCTAATTATCTATAGCGCGTATTCGATGAAGGATAAGGGTAGACTACAGGAGGGAATTGAATCCATGACTGAGTCTGGGCACAGCGAAAAGGTGCCCGCATCTATTTTTAGATGGCTTGGAGTGCAGTGTTTCAATGCCGGTGAAATGGCATCCGCTCATCAATATTTGACCAAAGGGGTAACTTTAGATGATCCTCGCGCAACGCCTCAAGCTTTTTGGAAAATGCTCGGTAAGGCCTGTGTATCCGCCGGTAAGTATGAGGAGGCAATTGTGGCTACGACCAATTTTCTTGATGTTGTAGAAGAGCCTTTCTGGAAAGCCGAAGCACTCTTGGATAGAGCTGAGGCATACTTGGGAGTCGAAGATCTAGAACAAGCAAAAACAAGTGCTGAGCAAGGTCTTGAGCTCAGGCCTAAGGGTAAGGTGAATGCAGACTTGCGAATGATTCTCGGTGATATTGCTTACAATTCTAATGATTTTGCAGGAGCTGCAGCATATTACGTGGTAGTCGTTCAACTCTTTGTTGATGACAAGGACTTGCGATCTGACGCGCTATACAAGTCATATGAGGCATTGAGGCAAAAAGGAGATCAAGCGGAAGCAGCACATTACCTTAATACGCTGAAAGAAGAATTCCCCGACTATTTGAATAGCTCTGAAACGGAAAGTATTGAGGGCTCCTAGAGGCGCAAATGTGAGCAATTAGCGTAAACTTCGGGCATTCGGATTGATCGTTCTTTTGTTTTTGTTAGCCCAAGGGTCAGCGTGACTAGAGCCTTCTTTACCAAAGAGTTCCTCTGCTTTTTTGCCGGGAGGCAAGCATACCACTATGGGTTTCATTTGCCGTCCCTGGGCATTGTAGCGGTATCTTAGATACCTAACTGGGTATTCTTGTTCGAAAGGCTTTTTGGTCACGGGGTCAGTTACCGTTCTTGTTCTTTTGACCCTAGCATCAAACATATCCTCGGCAACTAGGCTTCCATCACGTTTGTGATAACCATAAACAATCCGGTATAGTTTAGACCCTGCCCCATCATAGACAATTCCACTGCGAAGTTTTCCAAATGCATCCTTACGATATATAACGAGCATTCGTAATACTCTATCGCCACTGCCGCCCACACGATCGCCATAGGTGCGGCGTTCGATGATTCGCTCATCTGGACTACGGCGAAATTCTGTGTATGTGCCATCCTCATTATGCATAATGCGAACATTATTTTTCGGGGCATCAATACCGGTTAGCTTATTAATGTCTGCATTGAGATTGATAATCGACACGAATAATATGAGCATCCACCCAAAGATTGTCGCCCTTATGCGCACAGTGGTGGTTGCTTTTCTGATAAAAGTATTCATGAAAGTTACAAATGAGGCTATAGCTGTTGCCATAATAATCCAAGCCATAAGATCATGATCTGGAAAACACGTCATCATATATTAGACCTCAGAGGAGATGCGGTTGTAATGGGTATACTAAACGCAACACCAGACTCGTTTTCAGATGGAGGGAAGTATTCATATGCTCACGATGCCCTCAAACGCGCCTTGGAGATGGTCGAGCAGGGAGCGAAAATCATCGATATAGGTGGCGAGTCTACGCGTCCAGGAGCAAAGCCTGTCGATGCGGTAGAAGAGATCGCCAGAACGGTACCCATCATCAGGGAATTGAAGAAGAGGTCTGAGGTGTTGATTTCTATCGATACATCAAAAGCAGCTGTTGCTGAAGCAGCTGTTGATGCCGGTGCAGATATTGTTAATGATGTTACAGGGCTACGTGATGAGAACATGATACAGTTATGTGCATCCGCCGGTGTGGGAGTGTGTGTAATGCATATGCAAGGCGAGCCACGCACGATGCAGGAGAATCCATGCTATGTGAATGAGGGTGGAGTATTGCCAGCAATCCAGGCATTCTTTGTTGAGCGGCTTTCAAGTCTGAAATCTTCTGGCATCAATACCGATTGTATCTGCTTTGATCCAGGTATTGGTTTCGGTAAGTCCTATGAGGATAATCTCGAGTTGCTTAGAGGCCTTGGTGAAATGCAAGCAAGCAGGCCTGTGCTTCTAGGGGTGTCTCGTAAATCAGTTATTGGTCAATTGACAGGGGAAGATGACCCTGTTCAGAGAGATCGGGCTACCGCGGTTATTACCGCTCTCGCATATAAAAAAGGCATTCGGCTACATCGTGTTCATGATGTTAAAACTGTGGTGGAGGCTATTCGTATAGCGCAATCTATTTAGTCTTGAGTTGATAATTTATGTTAGTAAGATTGAGGACTATGCTTAAAAATTTCTTGGTAGCGACTTTCATATTGTCTCACTCTGTGGCAATTCAGGCCGAAGAGTCCCCTGAAAAAAACAAGGTCTTATGGAATCCATCTGCAGGAGATACTTGGACATACAAAATAACCTTAGAGGTGGCCAAGGATACGACCATTCCCTCAGATATTGAAGGCCAGGTCATTGAGGAGTTGGAGGGGAAAATACGCACGACATATTTACAGACAGCGGTGTATCATGGGCTGTTACCTATTTCTGAAGATGGACCGAAAGCACATGCGTTTTATTTTTCGAATGGCAAGCAGCTTGAGGAAATTCAATACATGTTGATAGAGGGAAATATGGTGAAGGCGATGGCGTCAAAACAAGAGGGGAAAAAACCGCGCAAACTCATCAGCTTGAGTATCCCTATTCCCCTCGTCGACGTTAGTTGGAAGGGAGGTGAGTCATTCCCTGTGATGATGGATCAAGTAGTCGAGGACAAGCAAATACGCATGTCGAGAATGTTTAGAGCTATTGGCTGGGAACAGGATGAAACAGATGCGGGAGACTTTAACGCATTACATGTTCAAGTGACAGGCATGAATGGGGGGTTAGAATTAAAACGTAGCTATTGGTTTGTTCCAGGTGTCGGCTTTATCAAAGAGGACAAGAAATACTACCTCGCCGATAAAATGATCCTAAGGCAAGTCAGGGAGTTGACTGAAACCAGTAAGGCAAAGGTTGAGCAAGTGAATCAGTAGACAGATTGCCAAATCTTGGTCAAACTGTGGATGAATCAAATTGCTTTTGCCAATAAGCGAGCCGCTCCTTGATGCGTTTTTCTAAACCGTTTTCAGTGGGTGTATAATAACAACGACCCTCCGGTAGGTAGGCTTGAGGGGTGTAGTTGCCCTCATAATCGTGCGAGTAATGATACTTCAAGGTATCTTCATGTGCGCCTGATTGTACAGCTAATTTTTTGCGTGAGCTTGTTCTCAAGTGTTCTGGAACAGCCAGGGTGTGGCCTTCTTTGACGTCTTGCATTGCTTCACCGAGAGCGGCATAGGCGCTGTTTGATTTTGGTGCGGTTGCAAGGTAAACAGTTGCATGCGCAAGTGGAATTCGTCCTTCAGGCATTCCCAGGAATTCAAATGCCTGTTGGGCGTCGATAGCGACTCGCAGAGCATTAGAGTCTGCCAGTCCGATGTCCTCACTTGCGGAAATCACCAACCTACGAGCTATGAAGCGCGGATCTTCACCAGCGGTGAGCATCTTTGCCAGCCAGTAGAGAGCTGCGTCAGGGTCAGAACCTCTGATTGATTTGATAAATGCAGATGCGGTATCATAATGCTGATCGCCGTCTGCGTCATAAACGATAGCTTTGTGCTGAATGGACTCCTCAGCGACTTTTAATGTGATGTGAATTACCTGATCTTCGCCACCTTTTGGTGTCGTAAGTGCGGCAAGCTCGAGTGCGGTCAACGCTCGCCGAGCATCGCCATCGCTTTTTTCCGCAATGTGAGCGAGTGCCTGGTCGTCAGCCGTGATCGTCATGCCACCCAGACCACGTTTTTCATCTACAAGGGCGCGGTGCATCAAACCGACCAGATCTTCGCTAGCAATAGGCTCAAGTTGGAAAATTTGAGAGCGTGAGACTAGCGGTGAATTGACATAAAAATAAGGGTTATGTGTCGTAGCTCCAATGAAACGAACGGTGCCGCGTTCAACATGGGGCAGCAATACATCTTGTTGAGCTTTGTTAAAGCGGTGGATCTCATCAATGAATAGGATGGTCGTTTGGTCGCGTAATTGGCGCCACTTTTGAGCTTGGGAAATTTTGTCCCGTATTTCTGCTACATTTGACTCAACACCATTGAGCATTTCAAAGCGACAGTCTGTGCTATGTGCAATCACGGTTGCTAGCGTTGTTTTACCTGTGCCAGGTGGACCGTAAAAAATAAGCGAGGAGAAGCGATCGGCTTCAATTGCGCGGCGTAATAAATGACCCTCGCCGAGTATGTGTTGTTGCCCTACAAGCTCTGAAATATCTGTGGGCCGCATTCGAGCCGCCAAAGGTGCGAGAGCAATTGGGCTTGTTGACTCGGGTTCGCTGGTTTCCAAGTCGGAAGCATCTGGGAACAGAGAATCCATTATTGTCAGCTTATGGAATTCGGAAATATTTTGCGCTGTTGGGGTCTCGTCTACCTGTCCTTGGGTTGACAATAGCAGTAGACGGGTCTCCTACGATATCCCCGCTGCGATAGCCTGAGACATCGATAATATTATAGGGGCGATAGGGGCTAACAACCATATTAGATCGGCCTTGAGGGTCAGGATGTCCAAGCGGGATTTTCTTGTATTGTTTTTGTTCCTGAGCGGGTTCGGTATAGTTTGAATACCAGTGGTTTCTGCTACCTAGGTTAGGGCTAGGGTAGGGTGTGCATGATGCAGCGAGTGTGATCACTGCAATAATGAGAATGGAATTATTTTTCATATAATAACGGCAACCAATGTGATGGTATCAATTTTGTCGATCGAGATGACCAATGATATACATCGTATCTGGAACCAGAGTTAACTTAATAATGTCAATATAACGCTTGATGACTTTCTGGCTACTAAGAAATGCCGTCCGTGACTCAATCACTTACCTAGTAAGCTGGAAATTAAAATACTCGTCTTCCTCGCTTTAGATAATGAGTAGCGTTGGGTGAAAACCTGAAATTTATCTGATCGCATTTTGATCAGCAAGCGATGATAAATTTTACGCATTGCTTCTGCAGCTCGCAGTGCTTTGGCATCTTCCTCACGCAAATAACCCATTGCTTCTTGGTAAAAAGCCTCTGCACGGTCTGCATGTGCGTTCATCATCTCAATAAATTGCTCATTGTGGATATGGAGCTTGAGTTCCTTCTCGCTGTAATGGTAGCGGGTGAGGTCTTGTTTTGGTAAATAAATGCGACCTCCTTTGCTCAAGTCCTCCTGAATATCCCGAAGGATATTAGTGAGCTGGAGAGCATGACCAAGTGCTATGGCGTATTTCTCTGAATCTGGGTGGATACAACCAAAGATACGAATGGAAATGATGCCTACACAGCTCGCAACTTGATAGGTGTATTTCTGCAGCTCATCCCAGGTGTCAAAGCTCTGGGGGTCTAAGTCTGACTTGCAGCCGTCGATGAGGTCGAGGAATGGTTGTTTGGGAATGGAGTAGCGGTCGATGATTTGCATCACCTCTTGCTGAAGCTCAGTTGGATTTTCAAAGCCTTTATCAATGCCCTCAGCCCATTGATTAAGCCCTAAAAGGCGCTCATCATAGGGAACATCTAGATCATCTGCAAGATCGTCGACAACGCGACAGAAAGCATAGAAAATAACCATATCGCTCTTTCGTTGCTTCGGTAAGCAAGAAAGGGCAAAGGCTAGGTTAGACTTTGCCTTACGTGTAATTTCTTGAGCGGAGGACATATGATTTGAGCGCAATAGCAGCTGGCAAATTGTCAGGATGAATTCATCAAACGGGAGATGGCAGCCTGAATCAATCTTATTTAATAGCTCCCCAGTGTCCGCTCGTGAAAGGCCATAGCACAAAAGCAGCTGGTCCGATTACGTTGAACTCCTTTACCGTTCCAAAAAACCTCGAGTCAGATGAATTGTAGATATTGTCCCCAAGTGCAATGTATTCATTCATTCCCGGGATATTTGATTTACGAGCCTTAAAAATTTTGCCTCCCTGGAGGCGGTATGAAGCTTCATAACCACGATAGCCATCTTGTTTACTCATGACGCGGGCGATGCCAGTCTCTTGCGCTTTTTCCCCATTCACATAGAGGTTGGATTGTTTGATCTGTAGCTTGTCGCCGGGGATTCCTGCCAGTCGCTTGATGTAGTGAGATCCAGCAGTTCCCCCATTCTGTGCAGCCTGAGAGTGAATTTTTTTGATGTCTCGGGTATCAAAAACAAAAACTTCGCCACGATCCGGCTGACGAAAATGGTAAGATATTTTATCAACAAGAATCAAATCACCGGTGTCGATGTATCCTCTTGCAATCACTGTGCCGGCAGCAATCTCCGGTTTAGTGAAGGCGATGGGTCGACTTCTAGAACCCTCGATCGATATGTTCGATCGAGACGTCCCCAGCATCGCTCTCTGGTATTGGTTCTTGTCCTCCTGACTCATGTCGGAGGTAGGGTATCCGCAGATATGGCCAAAGCCCATGCCGTTACGGTTCATTAGCGCCGACTTCGGACCTGGGAAGGTGAGTTTCGTACCATCATCAAAATAGATGTATGTATGAGTGAAGAAGTGAAAGTAGGGTTTTTCAATGACTGGGTTTTCTGCACGAAGCCGCTTGTCTTCCCCAAGAACTAGGTCGACGTATTTTCGGCCACGGGTCACTCGCTGCAGTGTTCGCATCGCGATATTAGGAAATTCATCTGGTGACGCGACTTGCGTGGCAACGATGCCATTCAAGGTTGGCTGCATCGATCCCGTTGGAATACGGAATGGCTGAACCACATACGCACGTAAACCCAGTGCAATAACGACTGCCACAAAGATGACTTCAAGATTCTCTTCAATCCATCCCTGTCTCTGTTGCTTAGGCAGGGCATTTTCACAGGTGGCATGGAGCTGCTTCGACGCCTCGTCACACTTTTCTTTATCTTTCTGCTTCCATGCGGTTTGCAGGTCCTGACACCGGGATTGAATCTCTGCGATCTGTTGGTCGCTGAGTAAGTCGCGCTTGTAATGAAGAAATTTTTTGGCGGCTTTATGGAGCAGCTTAGCTTCCTTTTTCCATCTGGGTGCAAACATGTTGTCATGAATAGCGGTCAGACTGATGATTCCAGCAAGGGAAAAAAAATGCA